>NZ_JAQVNX010000042.1 GCF_028702905.1 Methanofollis sp. | reverse complement strand
ATTAGCGGTTACTAAACAGATTTCCGCATTGCCAATGCCAACGTCAGAATCAACACCGACCAATCGGTGATTTTGATTCTCCATCAAAACACAGAATCTAGTTCTGTGTCCCTTTTTGGGAGCGACTATAAGCGCCGTTCCCGAGTGACTTCGTGGGATTACAGTATTGGACATCAAGGGTTATAAACCTTTGTGGCCAACCATCTGAACCAGGGATGCCGGTTCAGAGTCACCTTGCGAGGTAACAATCTACGACTTCCGAGTATATAATGCTTTGCACCCCAAGGAGTTACAAAGATTTCATCTCAGAAGGCGGAACCCCAGGGGCTGATTCCGGACTTGCCGGAGTCATCAGCACCAGTCATCGTGCTCTACTATATTGCACCGTATAGGATATAAACCTTCGCTGCTCCCCTTGAAGGAGTGAAAGGCAGACATCCCGGAACATCATAACCGAGCGTGAGATAACCATCTTGGAGTTCAGAGGATATAAACCTTCGCAGTCACCCCGAAGGGTGTTAAAGAAAGATCCACAGCCCCATTACCTCAATTCCATGAGGATCGATTCCGATCTCGTCGGATTCATCGACCCCAGTCATCTTGCGAGGTAACAACATAGGGAGTTCTGAGATATAAACCTTCGCAGTCACCCCGAAGGGTGTTAAAGAAAGATCCACATCCCAGAGCACCAATCCCCACAGATTGCAGAGCAACCCGCAGGAGCCACCTTGTGTGATAACAAACTTAGTCTTTGACGTATATATACCCTTTCTTTCCCGGAAGACCCGAGAAACGGATACATCCGCAGGAGCATTCGCCCCTGTGGGTCGTCTCAGACACGACCTCAATATGTTGTCGGCTCTTCCATATAAACCTAATCCGTATCCAGGCGCTCCTGACCGCCCGCGAGATCAGCGGTCTTGAAGTAGCGTGAGAATTCCGGCGTCGTCTGGAGGACATAACTCCTCCCCTCGCGCTGGCGCGCTACCAGATTCCGCCCCACCAGCTCGTCCACATGGGCGTACGCGCCGCTCCCTCGTATCTCCACCAGATCACTCTGCAGAATCGGCTGCCTGTAGGCGACCACCGAAAGGGTGCGCAGCACCGCACGCGAGATCTCCGGGCGGACCAGGGGATAGACCAGATCGCTGAACTCCTCTTTCAGGACCATAAACACACTCTCCCCCGAGTCCAGTACCTCAAGAGGAGATATGCACTCCAGAAGGCGCCCGGAAAGTTCCGCCGCAAGCGCAGGCACATCCTCGTGCCGCACACCAAGCATACGCTCCAGATCCCGGTACTCCACCGGTGCGTCGGCCACAAAAAGAACCGCCTCAAGCATCGCCACTCTGTCCATTCTCTTTCCTCCTCACATACACGTCGCCAAAATACTCTTCCTGCCAGATCTCGACTGTCCCCTCGAGCATGAGAAAGAGGAGCGGGATATAGACATCTATCGTCCCGCGCCCGAGAGAGGAGCAGAGGGAGCGCATCGTCACCGCAGAACCGTCAGGGGCCAGTCTGCCATAGCACGCCATCACCGCCGTCGCCGCCCCCCCATAGTCCTCATCATGGGCCACCGAGACGACATCCGAGGCGCGGATCAGGTCATCTCCCGGAGGGCGGGGACTCTGACGCTGGCGTTGACGGCGGCGCTCCTCTTTCTCAGCCGCCTTCAGTTCCGTGATCAGCTCATAAAGGGTGACAGGCCTGTGCCGCACCTTCTTCCGACCGATCCTGCGCCTGATCTCCCGCTCGAGGTGCTCGATCGGTTCCCCGATCTCCGGCCTACCAAAGTCGTCGCCGTCCTCCCCCCCCGCATCGACATCGCCCTCCACCTGTTCCCCATCGGGATCGGCAGAAAGGTATTCTGACTTCATCCGCAGGAGAGTCGCCGCGTAGAAGAGAGTCCTCCCTGAAACAGCAAGATCAAGTTCCTGACACCGTTCCAGTTCGGAGAGAAAGCGATCGGTCACCTCGACAATATCGATATTCCAGGGATCGATCTCCCCGCGCTCCGCGAGGCGCACCAGGATCTCAACAGGCTCCTCATGCATGATTCTCGACACCGGTAACGAGCGTACTCTTGTCCTGGCGGATCGTCACGCCCATGATCCTGTCCGCACACTCGATCATCGGTTTGCGGAGGGAGACCGTGATGAACTGTGCATTCCGCGAGAGTTCTCGAATCATGGCGGCAACCTGCTCCACATTCGAACCGTCGAGGAACATGTCCACCTCATCGAACGCATAGAACGGAGCAGGGAGATATTTCTGGATCGAGAAGAGGAAGGCGAGAGTCGTCAGGGACTTCTCCCCTCCGGAGAGAGCGGAGAGAAGTTGCACCTTCTTCCCGCGCGGCTGGACTGCAAAGGTGAGACCGCCGGCGAAGGGATCCTCCTCATTGTCCAGGGCGAGGTGACCGCTCCCGGCGGTGAGCCGCGCAAAGACTTCCCTGAAGTTCGCGTCGATCGCCCTGAAGGCCGTCATGAAAGAGTCATATTTCATCTTGTCGAAGTGCTCGATCCGCTCGATGATGGAGGTCCTCTCCGCGGAGAGCACCTCCTTTTTCCGGGTCCGGTCCTCGATCCTCTCCGCGACCTTCCCGTACTCCTCGATGGCGAGCATGTTCACCGCCCCGAGCGCGCGCAGAGATCGATCGGCCTCCGTAATCCCCCCCTCGATCTCGGCCAGGGAGAGGTCAGTCTCCTCCCCCCCGTCCACCTGCAGGGACTCGATCTCGACTATAAGCGCATCGGCCTTCTCAGTGAGCGTCATGACCAGGAGACGGATGCGGTCGGCCTGCGCGTTCAACCCGGCGCACCGCTTCTCGGCGGCGGCGATCTTTGCGGCGATCTCATCGCGTTTTGTGCGCAGAGCAGTAATCTCGGCGGAGAAGGACTGCTGCCGCCCCTCAAGGTCTGCGATCTCATTACGCGCCGACGTGATCTCCTCTCCGGCCGCGGCGACCTCGCCGTCGATCCCGCGGTTCTTCCCTGTCAGACGATCGCGCTCGGCAGAGAGTTCCTGCACCCTCTTCTCGAAGTACTGCCTTTCGCGCTGGGCATCGGTGATGTCGGCCTCCTTGTTCCGCAGCCTCCGCTCGACACCCTCATACTCCCGCCGCGCCCGTTCCAGTTCCTCGGTAAGGCGCGGGATCTCGGTGTCATCCAGTTTCTTCTTCAGTTCGTCGATCCGTCCATTCAGTGCCGCAAGGGCGTCTCCAACTCCGTCAAGCTCGGTCTCGACAGCCGCAAGGGCGGCGGCGCTCTCTTCCACCTCGCCCTTCAGGGCAGCAAGATCCCTGCCGACCCTCTCCTCCTCAGCCTTCTGAGACGCCAGACGCCGGCCGTACTCCTCGATGACAAGGCCATAGCGCGCGAGGCCCTGCTCGATCCCGGCACGCTTCTGCCGACCCTCGTCCACCTCCGCGGTGAGGCGGGAGATGGACCGTTCGAACCCCACCGCCTCCTCCTGCTTTCCGGCAAGAGCATGGGAGACCTTCGCGATCTCGTCTTCGACAGCCGCGCCGAAACCTCCCCCCTGCTTCTTCTTCAGGAAACCGCCGGTCATCGCCCCGGACTTCTCCAGGAGTTCACCTTCGAGAGTGACCATCCTGTACTTCCCGAGGAGGCGGCGCGCATTCTCCAGGGTGTCCACCACCACAGTCGAGCCAAAGACCTGCTGGAAGGCAAGGTCATACCGGCGGTCGAAGGAAAGCAGATTGACCGCATAGTCGATCACGCCGGGATCGCGCACAGGCGAGTACTCCCGCGGCTTCATCTTATTGAGGGGGAGGAAGGTGAGCCTGCCAAGCCTCCCTTCCTTGAGGTACTGGATTGCACCCGCGGCAATTGTGTCGTCCCCGGCAACGACATAGCGGAGCTTACCCCCGGCTGCCACATCGAGAGCGGTGGCGTACTCGGGAGGGGCACGGCCGAGCTGGGCGACCGTACCATAGATGCCGTCCATCGCAAGCACCGCCTCAAGGGCGGGGCCGCCGGCCCCGTCCCTCGACTGCTGCTGCGCTTCCAGCCGCATCATATCCCGTTCGTCCGTCTGTATCTCCCTTCTGAGACGTTCGAGGGACGAACGCCGGGCAAAGAGGGTGCTCTCCGTCTCGGAAAGCCTCCGGTCAAGGGCCGCCTTCTCCGCCGCAGCCACCTCAGTTGCCTTTCTTGCCTCCCCTATCCCGGCCTCCAGGGTGCCGTAACCCTCCCGCGCCTCGGCAAGGCGCGCCTCCAGCCGCTCGATCTCCGAGGTCCGCATCCTGCTCTTCTCGATCAGCAGGTCCTGTTCGTGCAGGAGTTCGGACCGCCGGGTCTTCTTCGCGCCGGCCGCCTCCATCAGAGAGAAGAGTTGCTGCTTCAGGCCCTCGGCCTCCTTCCCGCCCTGCGAGATCTCAGCTTCGAGGTTCTCGGTCTTCGCCTTCGCGGCGGCGCACTCCATCGCAAGGTTCGCCCTGTCGATGGAGAGAGCCCTGACCTGCTCGGTGCAGGCCGTCACCCGTTCGGAAGCACGCTTCTCATCGAGGAAGGCCCGGTTGATACCCTCCAGGTTCTCGTCCTTCTCCTTTTTCAGGCGGGCGATCGCCCCTTCTGCAACCTTGATCCGTCCTTTCGCCTCTTCAAGAGCAGCGATCAGTTTGAGATATTCGGTGCCGCTCTTCTCGTTAATCTCGGCATCGGCATCGGCAAGGTCGCCCCTCAGGTACGCCAGGTCGTTCTCCTCGATCCCGAGGTCGGCAAGGGCGCGCTCAAGGGCGAGGTTCTGGTCCGCGATCTGGGTGGAGAGGGAGGCGTGCTCGGCACGCATCTCGCGCACGCGTGCTACAGCCCGGCAGCGCTGGAAATGCTCAAGACGCTCCTTCCAGTGCTGATACGCCAGCGCCTGTTCCCGCTCCTGCTTCAACTCCTCCAGGCGGGCATTGAGCTCGAAGAGCACCACCTCCTCGCGCTCGATCCGTTCGCGCACCACTTCGAGTTCGTCGAGGGCTCTGGCCTTCTTCCCTTCGAACTCAGAGACGCCGGCGATCTCGTCGATGATCCGACGCCGATCGCCGTCGCTCATCTCCATGATCCTGGTGATGTCGCCCTGCATCACCACATTGTAGCCCTCGGGCCGGATCCCGATCTTTGCGAGGACCTCAATGATATCGTTCTGTTTGACGAGCCTGCCATTGAGGTAATTATAGGAATAATAGTTGGAGGCCGTCCTCTTGATCCGCCGCCTGATCTCGGTGCCATCAGAAAAGGTGATCGCCACCTCGGCGGTATTTTTGCCTGAGTTGAGGTTGATGAGATCTGTCAGTTTCTCGGCCCGGAGACCGCGAGCGCTCGCGAGGGCGAGGGCAAAGAGCAGGCTGTCGATGATATTGCTCTTTCCCGACCCGTTCGGGCCAGACACGACGGTGAAACCCTCTAAAAACGGAATAGAGGTCTTTTTTGCAAAAGACTTGAAATTGTCGATCTCAATTCCGGTGATGTACACCAGGCAGCCCCTTATTTCCTGATACTCGTGTCGTCCTCTTCCTCTGCAAAGATGATGGCGCCGGACCGTCTCTCCGTATTCCTGCGAGAGCCGGACCGCCGCTCAGAGGTGAGACAGGCAGGGGCCTGGTTCGTGGGGGCAACGATGTAATCGGAATGTTTTCGCCGTTCCTTCTTGAGTGTCCCATCGGTCTGCATGATGAGGTCCATGCCGCTCTCGTCCTCCTCGGGGGCGGGGGCGGGGAGGACAACCTTCTGCGGGGCGGGGGCAGGCCTGCGGACGACGTCTTCCTTCATTTCGGGCACCTCTTCGATAAAGACCTTCGGCTTCATACGTTCCGCCCGTTCAACCTCTGCCTTCGCCTCAAAGGCGCGGTTGAGCCGCATCGTCACCGTCTTGAGGTCGAGCACCTCATCGGTCAGTCCCTTGACAAGGGCCTCCATCTCCTTCAACCGCTGTTCAAGCCGGTAGATCCGCTCGTCTTCCGGCGACGCAAAAGTCTTCTCCGAGTCCCGCATCGACACAATCTCCCTCTCCCTCTCTTCAAGTTGATGCTCAAGGAATTTCACTTTGGCATCTTTATTGAGCATATCGTCCCTCAAGATTAAGATGATGCTATTGACCTATAATGATTGTGCTCTTATTCTCCGCCGATCCGGGGACAGAATAATAAAGGACAGAATACCAGACTGACGCCCGGACCCCCTGACAGAGAGGGCGAGACAGGGGAGTCTGACCCCGCGGGGGAAAGAGGATGAACGAGAAATAACCGGGATCCTGCCGGCCGGGAGAACAATCCCCGGGACATGGCGGCATTCTGCACTGGCAACGGCCGAAGACATAATACTGATCACGGCGATGTTTTTGTACATGTCTAGTCTTGCCAGTACTGATCCAGAACTCACGGAAATTATCGAAAAAGAGCGCCTCAGGCAGACAAACGGCCTTGAACTTATCGCATCGGAAAATGTCGTATCGAAGGCCGTCATCGAAGCCGCAGGCTCGATCCTGACCAACAAGTATGCCGAAGGATACCCGGGGAAGCGGTATTACGGCGGCTGCGAATACTACGACATGATCGAGAACCTCGCACGGGACCGTCTTTGCCAGCTCTTCGGCGCGGAGCATGCGAACGTCCAGCCCCACTCGGGCTCAGGCGCCAACATGGCCGTCTACTTCGCCACCATCAAGTACGGCGACAAGATCATGTCCATGAAGCTCTCCGAGGGCGGCCACCTTTCCCACGGTTCGCCGGTGAGCTTCTCCGGCAAGATGTACAATGTCGTCCAGTACGGCGTGGATCATGAGACCGAGGTCATCGACTACGCGGCCCTGGCCGACATGGCACGGAAAGAGAAGCCGCAGATGATCGTCTGCGGCGCCTCGGCTTACCCGCGCGAGATCGACTTCAAGGCCTTCGGCGAGATCGCCGAGGACGTCGGGGCCTCCTGTATGGCCGACATCGCCCACATCGCGGGCCTTGTCGCCACCGGCCTCCACAACTCCCCGCTGGACGTCCTCCCCTTCACCACGACGACCACTCACAAGACCCTCCGCGGCCCCCGCGGCGGCGCGATCATGTGCCGCAAAGAAGACGCACAGGCCATCGACAAGGCAGTCTTCCCCGGCCTGCAGGGCGGCCCCCTGATGCACATCATCGCCGCCAAGGCGGTCTGCTTCAAAGAAGCGCTCACCCCCTCGTACACGGACTACTGCAAACAGGTCGTCAAGAACGCAAAGACCCTCGCCGCTACCCTCGACTCCGAAGGGCTGCGCCTTGTCTCCGGCGGCACCGACAATCACCTCATGCTCCTCGACCTCTCTGACAAGGGCCTGACCGGCCTGCAGGCCGAGAACGCCCTGCACGACGCCGGGATCACCGTGAACAAGAACACAATCCCGCGCGAGACCCTCTCCCCCTTCGTGACCAGCGGTCTGCGGATCGGCACCCCGGCCGTCACCTCCCGCGGCATGAAAGAAGAAGAGATGAAGCAGATCGGGCACTTCATCGCCACCGTCCTCAACGACATCGAGAACAAGGAGAAGATCGCAGGGGTGAGGAAGGACGTCGAGACACTTGCGAGCAAATTCCCCATCTACGCGGTAATCGAATGATTCTCGACGGCAAGGTCCTATCGGAGAAGAGGCTCGAACTCCTCAAGGAAAAGATCGAGGAGTCGGGGCTCTACCCCCACCTCGCCACGGTTCTGGTGGGCAGCGACCCGGCCTCGCAGATGTATGTCCGGATGAAGCACCGGGCATGCGAACGGGTCGGCATCGGATCGGTCCGCATCGAACTCCCTGAGACGGCGACGACGCAGGAAGTCCTCCAGGCGGTCGAACGCCTCAACAACGACCCCGAGATCTCAGGGATCCTGGTGCAGCTCCCCCTGCCGCAGCAGGTGGACACGGAGAAGGTGATCAACGCCGTCCTCCCTGAGAAGGACGTCGACGGCTTCCACCCGGTGAATGTCGGGAAACTCTTCGCCGGTCAGCCGCAGTTCGTGCCCTGCACACCTGGGGGCATCATGACGATGCTCTCCGAGTACGGGATCCCGATCGCCGGCAGGAACGCCGTCGTCGTCGGGCGGAGCGTGGACGTCGGGAGGCCGATGGCCGCCCTGCTCCTCAACGCCGACGCTACGGTGACGATCTGCCACTCGAAGACCGTGGACCTCCCCGCAATCGTGCAAAGAGCCGACATCCTGGTCTCCGCAATCGGCAGGGCCAGGTTCGTGAAGGCCGAGATGGTGAAAGAGGGAGCGGTCGTCATCGACGTCGGCATCAACCATGACGAGAACGGAAAACTCTGCGGCGATGTCGACTTCGATGCTGTCGCGGAGAAGGCTTCAGCCATCACCCCGGTGCCGGGCGGCGTCGGGCCCATGACCATTGCAACCCTCATGGAAAACACCTTCAAGGCCGAACAGGCGAGGTCATGCAATCCTGTGCTGTGAAGGGCAGGACAGTCGGCGGCGGGGCACCCGTCCGCATCATGGGGATCATCAATTGTAGCCCCGAATCTTTTTTTTCCGGATCCTATGTTCCGGGAAGTGCTGTCCGTGACCGTGCCTTCACGATGATCGACGAGGGCGCGGATATCGTCGACGTGGGTGCGCGGTCCACCGCACCGGGATCGGTGCCGATCACGGTTGCGGAAGAGATCGAAAGGATTGAAACCGCCCTTTCCGAACTCGACGGCAGCGGCATCGCGGTCTCGGTGGACACGATGTACCCCGAGGTGCTCGAGGCCTGCCTGCGCCACGACATCCATTTGATCAACGACATCAGCGGCCTCTCGAACCCGGCGTACGCACGCCTCGCGGCCGATTCCGACCTGCCGGTCGTGGCCATGGCGACCGGTCGCCTCCCCGGCGACCCGAAGGGGACGAAGGCGACTCTCGCCGCGCTCGGTCAGGTGACAGAGCGCGCTCGCGCCGCCGGGATCGAGGGCCTGATCCTCGACCCCGCGGTCGGTCGGTGGACACCGGAACGGACCTATGCGGACGACTGGGAACTCTGCCGCAACTTCGGCAGGTTTAAAGCAGCAGGGTACCCGATCCTCCTTGCGATCTCGCGCAAGTCCTTCATCGGCGACCTGATCGGCCGGCCGTCGGAGGAGCGCCTCGCGGCCACCCTCGCACTGACGGCGAATCTCCTCCCGGACGCAGACATGGTGCGGACCCACGACGTGGCGGCGACGCACGATGCGGTCCGTGTCATCAGACATATGGAGCGATCACTATGAGCGGATGGTTCAGTGTCTATGCCCTGCATACCGGGCTTATCCATGACGGCGACGACCTGACCGGAAAGGTCATCGCGGCGGCCGGCGCCGCCCCCTGCCAGGGGATACAGGACGGGGACATTCTCCTCCTCGCCGAATCGGCGGTGGCGACGGCCGAAGGAAGGGTCGTCAGCCTGGACTCTGTCACCCCCTCCGCGGAGGCACTCGCCCTTGCGGAGCGCTACCACCTTGAGCCGAGGATCGCGGAGGTCGTCCTGCGCGAGTCAGACTGCGTGGTCGGCGGGATACCGGGCTACCTTCTCACCCTCAAGAACGGCACCCTCCTCCCGAACGCGGGTGTGGATCACTCAAATGCACCTGACGGTGCTGTCGTGCCCCTCCCGGCCGACCCGGACAAAAGTGCTGCACAGATGAGAACTGCGATCAGGGAGAGACTGGGGGCAGAGATCGGCGTGCTTGTCATCGACTCCCGCACCCACGCGATGCGCCTCGGGTGCAGCGGTGTCGCCATCGGATGTGCCGGTATCCGCGCGGTCGTCGACGAGGCCGGAAGGCTCGACCTCTATGGCAGGAAACTCGAGGTGACGAAAAGGGCGGTCGGCGACTGTCTCGCCTCGGCGGCCGAACTTCTCATGGGCGAGGCCGACGAGTGCGTCCCGGCCGTGCTCTTCAGGGGCAGCGGAATCGGGATCACCGACGATGTCGGGATCCCGACGATCGACGCCTCAGACTGTCTCTTTATGGGTGCGGCGCTCCACGCCGACCCTGCCCTTTTCAATAGAAAGAGCAAAGCCGAGTGACTCGAGGTACCTGCGGGCCGCACCGGCCCCGTG
The DNA here is from genome assembly GCF_028702905.1 of Methanofollis sp. Classification (NCBI taxonomy): domain Archaea; kingdom Methanobacteriati; phylum Methanobacteriota; class Methanomicrobia; order Methanomicrobiales; family Methanomicrobiaceae; genus Methanofollis; species Methanofollis sp. The sequence goes on along the minus strand of NZ_JAQVNX010000042.1, from coordinate 6,789 downwards.
GATCAGGACCTCGACCAGATCCTCTTTTTCGTCCACGTCGGTATGGAGCCTGAACGAATCGACGACTTCGCAGGAGAGGCCGGCATCGGCCGCGATCGCCGCGTGTTTCAGGAAACTCGCTCCATAATAGTCGACATGATACCGGGACGGTTCCCGCACGAAGATCGCGTTCGTCCCCCCGCCGCGGCCGGGCATGATGGCAATGTCGGCTGACGTCGCGATCATCCGCGCGATCGCCGCACCGTCGGCAAGGGGGAGGTCGGCCATGATGATGAGCAGGGGGCCCTCTGCCGAGGCAAGGGCACGGTCCAGGGACTCGTTGAGCCCGGCCGGATCGACAGTCACCGGGGCGTCGGGGTGCTCGAAGGGCGCGGTGCAGAGGAGGAGAGGGGCACACCCCCCCGTGCGCACGGCACGGATGACGTCGGAGAGCATCGCTCGTGCAAACGCTTCCCTCTCCTCCTGGTCCATCACGCAGGAGAGGCGGGTCTTAGGATTCTTCGGCTTGAAGGGGATGACAGCATCAACTGGCATTTCAAAAGACTTTGGCCCGATACCCCGAAAAAACAATCGGATTTGCCACGGCCGCGCATGTCGGCCCATGCAGTCGATCTCGCGCCTCGCCTCTCCGGACAGGCCCCCGGCAGAGTGATGGAAATCCCCTGCCGCCACCGACGCGAAGGTTAGATGAAGGTGGAAGGGGAATGGTACCTGCATGCACCGCCGGGTGATCACCTTTTCACGAAACATCTTCCTCCCGCTCACCACAGTCTGCGCGAACGCCTGCAGTTACTGCTGTTTCAGGAGAGACGTCGCCGAAGGGTGCGTCATGCCGCCCGGAGAGGTGCACAGGACGATCGACGGGGGGGCGCGACTCGGCTGTACCGAGGCACTATTTACCTTCGGCGAGAGGCCGGGCGAGGTGCAGGGTTTCAACGATCACCTCGCCGCGATCGGTTATGCCGATATCCTCGACTACTGTTATGACCTCTGCGCGTATGCGATCGGGGCCGGGGTCCTGCCGCACACCAATGCCGGCATCCTGACCTACGACGAACTCGCACGTCTCCGCGACGTGAATGCCAGCATGGGGCTGATGCTTGAGACGACGGCAGATGTCCCTGCACACCGGAACTCACCCGGGAAGGACCCTCTCGTCAGGATCGAGATGATCGAGAATGCAGGGAGGCTCAGGATACCCTTCACAACCGGCATCCTCGTCGGGATCGGGGAGACGGCCGCAGACAGGGAAGAGTCCCTCGAAGTGATCGCAGGGCTGCACCGGCGCTACGGCCACATTCAGGAGGTCATTGTCCAGAACTTCTGCCCGAAGGAGGGGACAGGGATGGCCGACACCGCCCCGGCAACGACCGAAGTGATGGCCGAGACAATCAGGCTTGCCCGCGAGATCCTGCCAGCAGAGGTCGCCGTCCAGATCCCGCCAAACCTCGCCGATGCCGCCTCGCTCCTTGCGTGCGGCGTCGACGATCTCGGCGGGGTCTCCCCCCTTACCATCGACTATGTCAACCCCGAGCACCCCTGGCCGCAGGTCCAGGATCTCAAGAGCCTTGTCGGGGACGCAACATTGGAGGAGCGCCTCTGCATCTACCGCCGCTTCATCGAGAAGGGATGGTATGCGGAGAGGCTGGCGCCGTTGATCCACAAACTCCAGAAAAATATTGAGGAGAGGTCTTTGTGACTGAACAGGAACCTATCTACCGCGGAAAGGCGAAGTCCGTATTCCGCTCTGACAACCCTGACGAACTGATCGTGAAGTTCAGGGATGATATCACCGCCTTTGACGGTGCGAAGAAGGACGAACTCGCACAGAAGGGCGCATACAATGCCCGGGTCTCGGCGTATCTCTTCAGGTACCTGGAGGAGAACGGCGTTTCGACGCACTTTGTCCGGATGGAGGACGAAACGACGATGATCGTGCGGCCCCTGAAGATGATCCCGGTCGAAGTGATCGTCAGGAACATCGCCGCAGGCTCCATTGTCAGGAACTACCCCTTCGAGGAGGGCGCACCCCTGAACCCGCCGGTGATCGTCCTCGACTATAAGGACGACGCCCGCCACGACCCCATGATCAACGACGAGATTATCGTCGCCCTCGGCTTCATGACCACCGAGGAGATCGCAGAGGTCAAAAAGGCCGCCCTCAAGATCAACGACCTTCTCAAGGAGAAGATCGACAAAATCGGCCTCGACCTTGTCGATTTCAAGCTGGAGTTCGGCCGCCACGGTGATGAGATCCTCCTCGGCGACGAGATCTCCATGGACTCGATGCGCCTGTGGGACAAGAAGAGCCATGCTTCGATGGACAAAGACGTCTACCGCTTCGACAAGGGGGACGTCATGGCCACCTATGCCGAGGTCGTACGGCGCCTCACCGGAGAGTGAAATGATGAAGTACACTGCCAAGATCACGATTGCCCTGAAAGACGGGATGCTCAACCCCGAGGCGCGTGCGATCCAGCACGCCCTCGCGAACCTTGGATTCACGACTGAGTCCCTCTCCACCGCGAGGGTCTTCTTCGTCACCCTCGAAGCCGCAAGCGCCGACGCCGCACAGGCCGAGGCCGAGAAGATGTGCGAGCGCCTGCTCGCGAACCCGGTCATCCACCGCTACGAGGTCGAGGTCGCAGCATGAAGTTCGCGGTGGTCCAGTTCGGAGGGAGCAACTGCGACCGCGATGTCCAGTATGTCCTTGCCGACGTCTGCGGCGTGGACTGCGACCTCGTCTGGTACAAGGACGGGCTGAAGCAGGACTATGACGCTATCGTCATTCCGGGCGGCTTCAGTTACGGCGACTACCTGAGGGCCGGGGCGATCGCCGCACGGACGCCGGTGATGGACGCGATCCGCCGCCATGCAGATGCAGGCAGGCTTGTCCTCGGGATCTGCAACGGCGCCCAGATCGGGGCGGAGAGCGGGATGGTGCCCGGCACCTTCACGACCAATGCCACGCCGAAGTTCATCTGCAGGCCGGTCTGCCTGCGGGTCGAGACTGCGGACTCGCCCTTCACCCGCCTGTATAAGAAGGGCGAGGTGGTCAGGATCCCGATCGCCCACAAGGAGGGGCGGTACGTCGCAACCCCGGCGACCCTCGCAAGCCTCAACGCGGAGGACAGGGTCGTGTTCAGGTTCTGCGACGAGGCAGGGAATGTCACCCCGGCGGTGAACCCGAACGGCGCAGCGGAGAACATCACCGGCATCATCGGCGGCAGGGCGAAAAACGTCCTCTGCATGATGCCGCACCCGGAGCGCGCCTCAGAAGAGGTGCTCGGCTCTGCCGACGGGAAGAAGATCTTCCTTTCCATGATCAAGACGATCGAGGAACAGGACTGATCCCTCTTTTTTTCACGCGGGGCCGCCCCGCAAAAGAATTTATCTCCTCCGGCCGATAGTCTCGCGATGACAGATATCGCACAGGAAGAACTCGAAGAGCAGATCCTGAAGTGGGCAAAGGATTACGCCCTGAAAAACGGCTGGACGCTCAACCCGGACGGCAAACAGTTGCAGACCGTGATCAGGGGGCTTGCACGGAACACGATCCGGTTCGGCGAGCAGTACTGCCCCTGCCGCCTCAGGAGCGGCGATGCCGAGGAGGATAAAAAGATCGTCTGCCCCTGCATCTACCATCGGGACGAGGTGGAGAACGAAGGGCAGTGCCACTGCCGCCTCTATTTCCAGAAGACGGACGCATAAAAGACCGGATCACGGAACAAAGAGGTAGTTTGGGGGGCCGCCTCTCTTTTTTTGGTTAATCCTGGTTTTCTGAGATTTCGACCCTGAAAAATTCCAGTTCTGGTGTGCCTACGCCGGGGGACTATGCCCCCGCCCTCGAAGACCTATGGTCTTCTCGAACTCGCTGACGCTCGTTCCCCGGTCAGGATTGGGGGTGGATGGCAGTCTCACGTTTCAGGATCTCTGCTCAATCTTCCCGGGACCAATCGCAAGGGGGGGTCCGGGGGCAGCGAGCGTCAGCGAGCTTGAGAAAGCCAGAGGCTTTCGAAAAGCCCCCGGCCTATATTGTGGGGAAGGCGGTGGATCAGTCTCCTCCATCGCAGGGGACTCCGGATCCCACCCAAAGTGGAGATCGAGGAAACCCCCCTCATCCCCGCCCGCCCGACACCCTCATCCCGGCCAGCGCCTTCCAGGGGTACGGGACGGCGAAGACGAGGAGGAGGGCCGCGGCAATCGGGAGGGGGAGGGTGGCGAGGGCAGTCCCGAGGGAGGAGGCGTCGGCTATCGCACCGGAGACGGCGACGCCAATCCCGCCCGCACCGACGGCAAGGCCGAGCATCAGCCCTGAGGCGAGCCCGACATTGCCGGGCATCACCTCCTGCGCCATCGCCACCGTGACCGAGAAGGTGGACCAGAGGAAGAAGCCGAAGATGAGGAGTGCGACGTACGAGAAGGCGCCCGACGAAGTGAGGAAGAGGACGAAGAAAGGGACAGAGGCGGCAAGGCCGAAGACAGTCCACTCCTTCCTTCCGTAGGTGTCGGAGAGGACGCCGCCGACATACTGCCCGACAACCCCGGCGACGAGCATCAGGGAGACGAGGGTGGTAGCGGTGACGAGGTCGGCGCCAAGGTGCTCGTGGAAGTAGGTCGGCAGATAGGCGATGGCCGAGAAGATCACCCAGGAGCGCAGCGCCCCCACGGCGATTATGAGAGCGATAGGCCGGTAGGAGGCAGGGGCCTCACGCACCGCGGGCCGGACTTTATGTCCGGCTTCGACACTCTCGCGGGGGAAGATCAGCGGCGAGAGGAGGGCGGTGACGATACCGATGACGGCGAGGACGAGGAGGCCGGGGAGGCCGAGGGCGCTCACCGCGAAACCGGCGAGGACCGGACCGAGGGCGAAGCCGAGGTTGCCCCCGATAACGAAAATGGATGTGAGCCTCCCCCGGTTCTCGTTCCTGCTCGCCCTGTTCACTGCCGAGAGGGCGAGGGGGTGGAAGGTCGCGGCGCCGAAAGCGGCGAGGGCAGCGCAGAGGAGGAGGAGGGGGTAGTCGCCGACAAGACCGAAGGCCCCGATGCAGAGGGAGGCGATGAGGAAGGGGACGGCAAAAGGAACGGAAAAGCCCCGCCTGTCCGAGAGGTAGCCGACAGCAGGCTGGAGGAGAGAGGAGGTGATGTTGAACGCGGCGACGAGGAGACCGGCAAGGAAGTACGACCAGCCGTGCGTGGCGATGAGGAGGGGGAGGACGGCCGGGATGACCGGCGAGTAGATGTCAATAACGAGGTGGCCAAAGGAGAGGGCAAGAACCGACTTCAGTTCCTTGAGCACCTCAACACCTCTCGATCCGCAGGATCTCGACCGGGATATCGAGGCGGTCGCGGCGGTGGAAGGCAAATGTCCGCGGGATGGTGAAGGAGCCCTCGACTGCGGAGGTGATCCGGCCGCGGCCGGAGATATAGGTCTCGATAAAGGGGCGTGACCCGGCGTTGAAGATACCGTAGACGACGTCGGCCGAGGCGAGGGCGCAGTCGATGAAGGGGCGGTCGGCGTGCTTTTTCTGGGCGCCGAAGGGGGGGTTCATGACGGCGGTGTCGAAGGTCCGGGGCTTGAGAGGGAAGGTCGGGCCGATTTCCCCGCAGACGAGGTCGACCTCCGCACCGATAAGGGCGGCGTTCGCCTGCGCGGTCCGCAGGGCCCCCATGTCGACGTCGACCCCGACGACCTCTCCGGCCCCGATGAGGGAGGCGCCGCAGGCGAGCATCCCGGTGCCGCAGCCGAGGTCGAGGACGCGTTTCCCCTCGATCGCACCCTCCCCCGCGGCATGGTGGAGGAGACGGGCGGCGACAGTCGCCGGCGTGGCGTACTGCTCGAGCGCCGGCTTTGGCGCAGGAAATCCGGAGAGTTTCTGGAGTGTCATCTCAAGGTGCCGCAGGCGCATATCTGTATAATACTTGGAAAAGGAGGGGGATGAACGTGCCGGAGGGGTCAGCCCTGAGAGGGTGCCAGGCGGCAATAGGTCCCAGCGTATTCGAGGAACACAGATACGTGGGTGTCGTTCTCCTCCTGCACAAACATGTACGTCCACCACAGTGCCTGCTCCTCATCTCTGCTGAGGACGATTGCACTCCAGTCGTCACCGGGCGGCGGGAGGAAGGAGAAGGCAGTGGGACGCCGCACCTTCTTCCCCTCGACGACAAGGTCGTGCAGGGCAGGGTGGGCGGCAAAGTCCTCCTCCGTGAGGTGGACGACGACGGAAGAGCTCTCAGACAGAGGGGAGGAAGGGGAGGCGACAAGATATCCTGACGACTCCCCGACCATCGGAAGGATGAAAAAAGCAGAGAAGAGAGCGAGGGAGACGAGGAAGATAAGGGCATACCTGAGGGCCTGACGCATGACAGACCCTCTCCCCGGTGATCGAAATATCTTCCTCTTCAGATCTCGTCGATGACGTAGTCCTCCCACTCGCGCACACCGACCAGGATCTCGAACTCCTGCGGGGTGAGAAGGGGGACAGGGAAGCGGACCTGATCGTCGTAGGCGAGGCGAGGGCAGGCGGTGTTCACATAGGCGCCGCACCCGAAGTTGGTCATCTCCGCGGCTGAGACCTCGCGCATCGTGATCACGACCGCCTTCTCCGAGAGGGCGGCGAGGCGGGCGGCGAGCGCGGGCCGTGCCTGTCCGCTCTTCGTCGAGAGGAGGATGCCGATGCTCTCCGCGGACCGCGCCTTCTCGATGAGGGCGAAGCGCCGCCTGAGAAGACGGTCGGCTGAGACCTCCTGCGCCTCGCCGGTATAGGGGTCGAGGGCGACGACCCTCTT
>NZ_JAQVNX010000041.1:13778-17165 GCF_028702905.1 Methanofollis sp. | reverse complement strand
CTGCCACCTCTTCGCCACGAACGCCCCCATCGCAACGAGAAAGACCCCGCCGAGCACTGCCCTGACGACCGGGCCGGTGGTGTCGGTGCCGCGGAGGAGGGCATGGACGAGGCCCAGGACGAGGGCGGCGTACATCAGCATGTGAAAGGGCCGCCAGTAGGCGGGGTACCTCTTCCTGAGGCTGACCGCTGTCAGGGCGACGAGGATGAGGACGAGGGCCGGCCGCCCTGCATAGGTCCAGAACTCCACCCATGTCCAGGTCGAGGGGAAGAGGACCGCAAGGCTCCCGGTCAGCAGGGCATAGGAGAGGGGGTGGAGGAGGACGGCGGCAAGGCCGAAGGCAGCGAGGGTGTGGTGGACCGCGAGGAAAGGCCTGCCGAAGACCGCCCTGATCTCGCGGAGGAAGGGCGACATCGAGGCGGCGAGGGCGAGGGCAAGGTAGCCGTTGAGGGCCAGGAGGCGTACGAGGAGAGAGAGGGGTTCGCCGCCTGTCAGAAGAACGGAAACGCTGACGATGAGAAAGAGCGCCGCGATCCCCCCGGCGAGCACCGCACCCCGCCTCTCCATGCCCACCCCTTGCCGTGGCGCTATATCAGGGTTTGCCGGCGGCCGCCCGCCAGAGGGCGACCTTCTCCTCCACAGAGAGGCGGGCGTTCGCCGGACTCGTCGAGGGGAGGGGGAGGACTCTGACCCCGGGTATCTCCCACACGCCGGGGTGGACGCGCCTGAGCCAGTGCTCGGCCGCCCTGCCATTGAGGGCGACCGTCCTCACCGTCGGGTGGTCGCGGAGAAAGCCCGGGATGTCGTTGGCCCTCGCGTCCCTGATGGAGGCGTCGCTGCTCCCCTCCCGCGTGCACCCGGCAAGGACGTCCCAGAGGGCGACGCCCTTCTCCGCAAGCAACCCGAGGCGTTCCTCATAGGGGAGGTCTGCCGGCACGCCGAAGACCCCCTCCATCACCTGCCAGAAGGCGTTGCGCGGGTTCGCATAGTACTCGCCGGCCTGCAGGGAGGCGACGCTCGGGAAACTCCCCAGGATCAGGACGCGGGGGTCGCGTCCCGCGGCAGGGAGAAGGCCGGTCATCCCTGCCGACTCTCCCGCATCGAGAGGGCTATCCTCTGCCTCTTCAGGTCCACCGAGAGGACGGTGACGGCGACCCGGTCGTGCACTCCCACGACGTCGAGGGGGCGGGCGACATAGGCGTCGGCGAGTTCGCTCACGTGGACAAGGCCGTCTGTCCCGACCCCGATGTCCACGAAGGCACCGAATGCAGTCACATTGGTCACCGTCCCGGAGAGCGTCATGCCGGGGGCCAGGTCGTCGACCGAGGCGGGTGCGTCCTCGTAGACGCTCAGGTCGAAGGGCGGCCGCGGGTCCCGTCCGGGGGCGGCGAGTTCGGCGCGGATGTCCTGCACCGTCGGGAGGCCGACCGCACCGTGCACATAACGTTCGGGCTCGATCTTCCCGAGGAGTGCGGAGTTGCCGACCAGGTCGCCGACGCCGACCTCGAGGTCGTCGGCCATCGCCCTGACGACCGGCGCGTGCATCGGGTGGACGGCGGTGGCATCCAGGGGGTCGGCTCCGCCGGAGACCCGCAGAAACCCGGCCGCCTGCTCGAAGGTCTTCGGCCCGATCCCGGGCACGTCCAGGAGGGCCCGGCGCGACCCGAAGGGGCCGTGCTCCTCCCTGAAGGCGACGATCCGTTCGGCCTGCACCGGCCCGATCCCCGAGACCCTGGCAAGGAGGAGGGCGCTCGCCGTGTTCACCTCCACGCCGACGGCATTGACCGCGCTGACCACCGTGTCGTCGAGGGCCGCGGCCAGGAGTCTCCCGTCCACGTCGTGCTGGTACTGCCCGACGCCGAGTGCCTGCGGGTCGATCTTCACCAGTTCGGCGAGCGGGTCCTGGAGGCGCCTGCCGATGGAGACGGCGCTCCTGAGGGTGAGGTCGAGGTCGGGAAACTCACGGCGGGCCTCTGCCGAGGCCGAGTAGACCGAGGCCCCGCACTCGCTCACCGTGATCACCGGGACCTTCAGGCCGAGGTTCTGGAGAAAGGCCCGCGCCTCCCGACCACCATGCCCGTTCCCGACCGCGATCACCTCGACGCCGTACCGCCGGCAGAGGTCGGCGAGCGCCGCCGCGGCCTTCGCCTCCTGCCGGTGCGGCGGTAGGGGGCGGACGACCGTCGCGTCGAGGAGTTTCCCCTGCCCGTCCAGGCAGGCGATCTTGCACCCTGCCGCAAAACCGGGGTCGACGGCGAGCACGACCTTTCTCCCCAGAGCAGGGGCCAGGAGGAGACGCCTGAGGTTTGCGGCAAAGACCCGTACCGCCTCGCCGTCGGCCCGCTCCTTCGCGGCCGCGAGAGTCTCGCGCTCCATCGCCGGGGCAAGGAGGCGGCGGTACCCGTCCAGAACCGCCGCGGCCACCACCTCTGCCGCCGGCCCGCGGCCCCTCTCTCCGAGCAGGGCGAGCGCCCGTCTCTCAGGCGGGGCGACCGTGAGGGAGAGCAGGCCCTCCCGCGCCCCCCGCAGCACCGCGTGGACGCGGTGGGCCGGCATCGCCCTGACAGTCCCGGTGTATCCTGCATAGTCGGCGTACGGGGTGGCCGCCAGGTCCTTCCCGCGGGCCGCCTTCACCGTGATCACCCCGGCCGCCGCGAAGAGGCGGCGCATCGCCGCCCTGACCTCGGCGTCCTCGGAGACAGTGGCGGCGATGATGTCCTTCGCGCCGGCAAGCGCCTCGGCACCATCGGCAGGGCCGCCGGGGCGCACATATCTCCGCGCCTCCGCCGCCGGGTCGGCACACGCGCCCCTGAGCAGGGACTCTGCCAGGGGGGCAAGCCCCTGCTCCCGCGCCGCAGAGGCGCGGGTCCGGCGTCCGGGCCTGAAGGGAAGATAGAGGTCTTCGAGGGCGGCGGGAGTCTCCGCCCCCATCACGCCGGCCAGGAGGGCGGGGGTGAGCACGCCCTGCTCCCGCAGCGACGCCAGGACCGTCTCCCTCCTGTCTTCGAGCCTCTGCATCGCGGCAAGGCGGTCCCTGACCGCGGCGACGGCCACCTCGTCCAGAGACCCGGTCGCCTCCTTCCTGTACCTCGCGATGAAGGGGACGGTCGCCCCGCCCGCAAGGAGGGCCGCGGTCCCTTCCACCTGCTCCCTCCTGATCCCGAGGGCAGCCGCAATGCCGGCGACGATCCGGCATGAGCACTCCCCGGCCTCTTCAGCCTCCATTCTTCTGAACTCTCTGGGCCCTCCCCTGATAAAGGCGCGCCGACCGTTCACTTTCACTGCCCGCTCCTGTACCTCTATGAGGTGCGAGGACAGAGTATCCGCGTGATGAAACACCTCGTCGTCAGGGGCGCGAGGGAGCACAACCTCAGGGATATCACCGTC
>NZ_JAQVNX010000041.1:0-13678 GCF_028702905.1 Methanofollis sp. | reverse complement strand
GCGGACGGCGCCGTCGCCCTGTACAAGAACTATGTCGACGGCTACAGGACGCAATACCTCGCCGCGGTCGCCCGCCACTTCGGGTTCTCGGTGCTGACGCCGATCAGGGACCTTACCCCCGGCCAGTACGAGGCCCTGATGTACGGCTCGCCAGACCAGATGAGGTTCTCCGTGCAGGGAAAGGGGGGCGACACCAGCTGGTCGCACACCGGCGCCTGGGAAGGCCTCCTCCCGCAGGCCGAGCGCCTGTACCACCAGACCCAGTCCGAGTACCGCCGCGGGGAACTGGAGAAGTTCATGCGTGTCTCGCCCTGCCCGACGTGCAGGGGCAAGAGGCTGAAGGAGAAGGTGCTCGCCGTCAAGGTCGGCGGGAAGAGCATCGTGGAGATCACGGACCTCCCGATCGCCGGGGCGATCCGCTTCTTCGACGACCTCGCCCTCATCGGCAGGGAGGCGGAGATCGCCCGCCAGGTCCTCAAGGAGATCAGGGCCCGCCTCACCTTCCTCGAAGAGGTCGGCCTCGGCTACCTCACCCTCTCGCGGAGCGCCGGCACCCTCTCCGGCGGCGAGGCCCAGCGCATCCGCCTCGCCACCCAGATCGGCTCCAACCTGACAGGCGTGCTGTACGTGCTGGACGAACCCTCCATCGGCCTCCACCAGCGCGACAACCGCAGGCTCATCGAAACTCTCAAAAAACTCCGCGACCTCGGCAACACCCTCATCGTCGTCGAGCACGACGAGGAGACGATCAGGGCGGCGGACCATGTCGTGGACATCGGCCCCGGCGCCGGGGTGCACGGCGGCGAGGTCGTCGCCGCGGGGACGCCCGACGAGGTGGCGGCATCTCCCGCCTCCCTCACCGGCCAGTACCTCTCGGGCGCCCTCTCCATCCCGGTGCCCGACCACAGGCGACAGAGCGACGCCTATCTGAGGATCACCGGCTGCCGGGAGAACAACCTGAAGAATATCGACGCGGCCATCCCCCTCGGCACCCTCACCGTCGTCACCGGCGTCTCGGGGTCAGGCAAGTCCACCCTCGTCTACGACACCCTGTACCCGGCCCTCGCACGGGAGGTCTCCGGCTCGCGGGTCACCCCGGGCGCCTTCACCACCCTCGCCTCCGACACCCCCGTGGACAGGGTGATCGTCATCGACCAGAGCCCCATCGGCAGGACGCCGCGGTCGAACCCGGCGACGTACACGAAGGTCTTCGACGAGATCAGGAAGGTCTTTGCGGAGACGAAGGAGGCGAAGGTGCGGGGCTACAAGCCCGGCCGTTTCTCCTTCAACGTGAAGGGCGGGCGGTGCGAGGCCTGCCAGGGCGACGGCGTCATCAAGATCGAGATGAACTTCCTCCCTGACGTGTACGTGGAGTGCGACGAGTGCAAGGGGAAGCGCTTCAATGCCGAGACCCTGGAGGTGAAGTACAGGGGGAAGTCCATCGCCGACGTCCTCGATATGACAGTCGAGGAGGCGACTGCACTCTTCGAGAACATCCCGGCGATCAGGATCAAACTCGAAACCCTCTGCCGGGTCGGCCTCGGCTACATCAAACTCGGGCAGAGTTCGACGACCCTCTCGGGCGGCGAGGCGCAGAGGATCAAACTGACGCGGGAACTCTCGAAGAGGGCGACCGGCCGGACCGTCTACCTCCTCGACGAACCGACGACCGGCCTCCACTTCCACGACGTGAAAAAGCTCATCGGTGTCCTGGACGATCTCGTCGAGAAGGGGAACACCGTCGTGGTGATCGAGCACAACCTCGACGTGATCAAATGCGCCGACCACATCATCGACCTCGGCCCCGAGGGCGGGGACGCGGGCGGCAGGGTGATCGCCACAGGCACCCCCGAGGAGGTGGCAGGGGTGAAGGAGAGTTATACCGGGCAGTTCCTGGCCGGGATGCTGAAATGATCGACCTCTCCGCCGTCCCCGAGGAACCGGGGTGCTACCTGTACCGCGACGCCGCCGGGGACGTCATCTATGTCGGCAAGGCGAAGAACCTGAAGAGACGGGTCTCCAGTTACTTCCAGAAGCACGGCCACGACGCCAAGACGCAGAAACTCGTCGAGCAGATCGCCTCGGCCGACTTTATCGTCACCGAGAACGAGGTCGAGGCCCTGATCCTGGAGAACACCCTGATCAAGAGGCACCAGCCGAAGTACAACATCGACCTGAAGGACGCGAAGAACTATGCCTACATCCACATCTCCGGCGGCGCCTTCCCGCGGATCGGGATCGCACGCCGGGCAGGGAGGGACGGCGAGTACTTCGGGCCCTTCGTCTCGGCGCGGGAGCGGGACTACGTGCTCTCCGTCGTGAAGAAGGCCTTCGGCCTGCGGTCGTGCCGCCGCCTCCCGAAGAGGCCCTGTCTCCGCCACCACATCGGCACCTGCGCCGCCCCCTGCACCGGCACGGTGACGGAGGAGGAGTACACCGCACGGATCGACCGTGCGCGGGCGGTGCTCCGCGGACAGGGGAAGGACCTCGTCGCCGCCATGGAGGCGGAGATGGCCGGGAGGTCGAAGAACCTCGAGTTCGAGCGTGCCCTCGAACTGCGGGACGAGATCGCGGCTATCAGGCACCTTGCCGGGCGGCAGAGGGTGGAGCGCCGGAGAGACCACGACGAGGACATCATCGCCTACCAGGAGAAGGACGGGAACCTCTATCTCCTCCTCTTCCATGTCGAGATGGGCACCCTCACCGGAAAGCAGGAGTACGTCTTCGAGGCCTCGGACGAGGCCGTCGAGGAGTTCCTGGTCCAGTACTACGGGGGCCACGCGCCCCCGAAGGAGGTGGTCCTCCCCGCGGGCGTCGGCGAACCTCTTGCCGACTACCTGGCAGACCGCCGGGGCTCGAAGGTCGAGGTCACGGTGCCGCAGAAGGGGGACAAGAAGAAACTCCTCGACCTTGCGGAGAAGAACCTTGAGATCGCCTTCTTCGGCGACGCCCTGAAGGTGGAGGCCCTCCAGAAGGCCCTGCACCTCCCCGAACCGCCGAATGTCATCGAGTGCTTCGACATCTCCCACCTCGCGGGCACGGCGATGGTCGGGTCGATGGTGCAGTTTCGGGGCGGGAGACCTGACAAGAGGAACTACCGGCGCTTCAGGATCAGGACTGTCGAGGGGATCGACGACTTCGCCTCCATCGCGGAGGTGGTCGGCCGCCGGTACGCCCGCATCCGCGGCGAAGGCGGGGAGTTCCCCGACCTGGTGATCGTCGACGGCGGGAAGGGGCAACTCGCCGCGGCCCTCGACGTCCTGAAGCGCCTCGGCACGCGCCTCCCGGTGATCGCGATCGCCAAGAGGGAGGAGGAGATCTATGTGCCTGGTTTCCCCCACCCCCTCCCGATCCGGAAGGACGAGAAGTCCTCCCTCTTCGTGCAGGAGATCAGGGACGAGGCCCACCGCTTTGCGATCACCTACAACCGCCTGCTGCGGAGGAAGGAGATGACAGGATGACGGAATTCAAGGTACACGCGGAATTCACACCGACAGGCTCGCAGCCCGATGCGATCCGGGGACTGACAGACGGGATTGCGGCGGGCGAACGCTTCCAGACCCTCCTCGGCGTCACCGGGTCCGGGAAGACCTTCACGGTCGCGAACGTGATCGAGGCGGTGCAGAGACCGACCCTGGTCATCGCCCACAACAAGACCCTGGCGGCGCAACTCTACCACGAGTTCTCGGGATTTTTCCCGGAGAACAGGGTGGAGTACTTCGTCTCGTACTACGACTACTACCAGCCGGAGTCGTACCTCCCGGCAAAGGACCAGTATATCGAGAAGGACGCCTCGATCAACCCGAAGATCGAGCAGATGCGCCTGGCCGCCACGGCCTCGGTGCTCTCGCGGCCAGACACCATCATCGTCGCCTCCGTCTCCTGCATCTACGGCCTCGGCAACCCGGCGAACTTCCAGGGAATGGGGTTCGAACTGAAGAGAGGGGAGAGGATGCGGCGGGCCGATCTTCTGGAGAGACTTGTCGATATCCTGTACGAAAGGAACGATATCGACCTCGCGCCCGGCCGCTTCAGGGCGAAGGGCGACGTGATCGATATCGTCCCCGGCTATTTCAACGACATCATCAGGGTCGAACTCTTCGACGACGAGGTCGACCGGATCTCGGAGATCGACAGGGTGACGGGACGGCGGAAGGAGACGATGGAGTATTTCTATGTCTATCCTGCCCGCCACTTCGTCGCCACGGAGGAGGAGAAGGAGAGGGCGGTCGTCTCGATCGCGGCGGAACTCGACGAAACCCTCCCCTCTCTCGGCATGATCGAGGCCCACCGCCTGAAGCAGCGGACCCTCTTCGACATCGAGATGATCAGGGAGACGGGGAGTTGCAAGGGGATAGAGAACTACTCCCGCCACTTTGACGGGAGGAAGGCTGGCGAAAAGCCGTACTGCCTCCTGGACTACTTCCCCGACGACTTCCTGATGGTCATCGACGAGTCCCACCAGACGGTGCCGCAGGTGCGGGGGATGTACCGCGGCGACCGCTCGCGGAAGGAGACCCTGGTGACGTACGGCTTCCGCCTCCCCTCTGCCTTCGACAACCGACCCCTCCGGTTCGCGGAGTTCGAGGGCTATATGAAGAATGTCATCTTCGTCTCGGCGACGCCGGGCGAGTACGAACTGACGCACTCGGCAGGGGTCGTCGAGCAGATCATCAGGCCGACCGGCCTCGTGGACCCGGTCGTGGAAGTGCGGCCGCTCGAAGGGCAGGTGGAGGACGTGATGGCGGAGATCAGGCGGACGATCGAGAGGGGCGACCGCGTGCTCGTCACCACCCTCACGAAGCGCCTTGCCGAGGAACTGACCGACTTCCTGGCAGAGCAGGGGATCAGGACGCGGTACCTCCACTCCGAGATCAACGCCCTGGAGAGGACGGAGATCATCAGGCAACTCCGCCTCGGCACCTTCGACGTGCTCGTCGGGATCAACCTCCTCCGCGAGGGCCTCGACATCCCTGAGGTCGGTTTCGTCGGCATCCTGGACGCGGACAAGGAGGGGTTTCTCAGGGACGCCCGGAGCCTCATCCAGACCATAGGCAGGGCGGCGAGGAACGCGAACGCCCGCGTGGTGCTGTACGCCGACCATACCACCGACTCGATTCGCACCGCCCTTGCCGAGACAGAGCGGCGGCGGCAGATGCAGGTCGCCTACAACGAGGCGCACGGCATCGTCCCGCGGACGATCATAAAACCAGTCCCGGCAAAGGAGATCGACCTCACCGACACGAAGCACCTCCCGAAGTCGGAGATCCCGAACCTCGTCATCGAACTGGAGACGCAGATGTACAGGGCCGCGGATGACCTCGACTTCGAGAGGGCGATCCTGCTCCGCGACCGGGTGAAGGAACTGCGGGCCGGGATGGAGAAGTGAAGGGGGGCCTTCATCATCTCGTGTTCTGTCTTGCCGGGGGCAGTCCTCAGTCGGGATCTGGGGCGTTAGTCTTCCGGTTCAGATTGTGAGGACGGCAGTGGATCGGCATCTTGTCCGGGGGACTACGCCCCCGGCCCCCCGCTCAGGATAGGGGTGGGATGGTACTCGCTCTTCAAGATTCCCACTCTGGACTTCCCGGGCCAATCCTAAGTTGGGGGGCGACCGAAGGGAGTCGAGAAAACTGGAAATTTTCGCTGTCCAAATGAAGTGAGGTCAAGAAGACCGATAGGTCTTCACTGGTGGGGAAGGCGGTGAACCGGCCTTCTCCCCTCAGGGCATGGAGCCATTCAGAGCATATATCGCGGAGACACCCACACCATCAATGTGTATAAATTATGATATGCCGATTTTACGCTCTTTCTTCGGTGCTCACTACCATCTAATTGTAAAACACAATTATTGATCCTGCAGGATATGATTAAATATTGTAAATCTCCATAGGGGGTTCTGTAGGAGAATGGAAATATGCAACAGAAAAGTGTGCAGATCCAGAAGAACATCGTCGAGACCGCGGTCGCATCAGGAGAGTTCAACACCCTGGTAGAGGCGGTGAAGGCGGCAGGCCTTGTCGAAACGCTCAGCAGTCCCGGGCCTTTCACGGTCTTTGCCCCGAACGACGCCGCGTTCTCCAAGGTATCGAAGGAGACTCTTGACAGTCTCATGAAGGACAAAGCAAAACTCGCCGACGTCCTGAAGTACCATGTGATCTCGGGGAAGCACATGGCCTCGGACGTCGCCAAGATGAAGTCTCTCAAGACGCTACAGGGGTCGGACCTCTCCGTCGACACGAGCAAAGGCGTGAAGATCAACGACGTCAACGTGATCAAGGCCGACATCGTCTGCTCGAACGGCGTCTGCCATGTCATCGACTCGGTGCTGATACCGAAGTAACCACCCTATTTTTCCCGGTCCGGGGCATGTGACCGGGGACATTCTGGTCGGCAGGCCCCGGGCAACAGACTGACGACCTGAAGATGTCCCTGTGGAGAGCCGAACACTCCTCACAGAAGGGAGCGGGTCCCGGGAAATGACACCGTCAGGGCTGCGTGACCGACGAGATGTACGCGATTCCCACATGGGCCCGGAGGATCCTGGTCCCGTTCAGGAGGTGGCGCATGTCCACAAACTCCCCCTCTGCAAGGCACCGGTCGATACCCTTCTCAAGGGCAGTCTGGAGGTCCCAGGGCACATTCCTGAAGACGACGCCGTGGGTGTGGAGGACAGGGCCGTTATCTCCCTCGCCGCGGGGATGGCCGGAGAGAGAGGCGAGAGCCCCGGCGTCGTAGGAGGAGAGGTCGACCGAGGGGTCCAGGCCGACGCCGAAGGCGACGATGCTATCTCCCGCGTATTTCAGTTCCCCCGAGGTCTCGATCCAGTCGCGGATGTTTTCGGGATCGAAGATCGAGCCACCATTTGCCGGGGCGTCCCTGACGATGGGGGCCTTCCTGATCCCCGAGCCCAGAACTCCTCCGGTCACGCCCCAGAGGGCGACGGCCACGACGCCCGCCCCGACCTTTCGGTCCCGTGCATGGGCAAAGACGGCCCGGTACAGGGCATCGAGGGGGATCCCCTCGTCCGCCTCGACGGTGGCGAACTCGTTGAACTGTCCGTCAAGGGTCACATTGAAGGCGGTGTATGCCCTGACCTCTCCCCCGGCCCGTGCAGGCACGAAGAAGTCCGGTGTGTCGTGACCGTCCGACGGGAGCCAGGTCATTGATCCATGGAGGGTGACCATCTCCCCGAGGAACGGCACCGCGTCGAGGAGGCTGCTGCCGAGAGCGCCAAGGCCGAGGGAATATCTGATATCGGAGAATGTCTCGGCACTAACGCCCTCTTCCCTGATGCGGGCATGGAGGAGGTCGTCGAGGCTGCCCTTCACCCGCAGGGAGGCCGGTGCCCGGGACCCGGGCTCGAACCTGAACTTCGCCCCCTCATACTCGACCGGCGGGGCTGCAAGGTCGGCGATGAGGGAAAGGGAGTCTTCCCGGCGGAAGGATGCCGCAAGGGCCTCGGCCCGCGAGGGGAAGAGGGTGAAGACGCGGTCGAAACCGGCCATGGCAAGAACCTGCAGGGGGTACTCGCCCACATTGCAGATCGCAAGGCTCCCCCCCCGCCCCTTCAGTTCCTTCTGCAGGCCAAGAAAAACCCTGATCCCGGCGCTGCTCAGGTACGCCAGACCGGCAAGATCGATGACGACCGAGCTGTCGTCGTCCCTGAGGGATGCGGCGATCCCTCTCTTCACCTCTTCGGCCGCATAGCCGTCGAGCCTCCCCCCCACTGCAATGGTGAGGATACCATCATATCTCTCTGCACTCATCTCCATGATTTCCGTCTCCTTATCTCTCAAAATGTTTCACCAGGCGAAGAACATTCTCCCCTTCCCTGTATTCGTACAGGACGGCATCGGTCATCTTCCGCATCAGGTGGATGCCGAGGCCACCGATCGGGCGCTCATCGGCCCCGCCCTCCAGGTCGGGCGCGGGGGCCGCCGTCGGGTCGAAGGCCGGGGCCGCGTCCCTGATCTCGACGACCGCTCCCTCTTCCATCCTTTTGCACGAGAGAGCGATCTCCCCACCGGCACCCTCGTAGCCGTGGAGGATGATGTTCGTCACCGCCTCGTCGACGGCGAGTTCGACCTCCTGAACAGCCTTTGCGGGAACACCCAGGCGCTGGAGGGCGGCGGCGACGCGGTCGAGTGCACCGGGGATAGACGAAAGATCGGCGAGGACGGTCCATTCCTCCACCTTCACACCCCCTTCAGCACCATCAGGGTGATGTCGTCGAACTGCGGTTCTTCACCGGTGAACTTGCGGACCGCGTCCCTGACACCGCGGATGATCTCTCCGGCAGGCCTGTCCCGCAGGCCAAGGACCGTCTCCTTCAGCCGCGTCTCGCCGAACTCCTCTGTCCCGGCGTTGATCGCCTCGGTCACCCCGTCGGTGTACAGGACGAGCAGGTCGCCGGGGCCGATTCCGACCGTCTCCTCCCCGTATTCCATCTCGTCGACGGCCCCGAGGGCAACGCCGGTTGGCATCAGCCTGACGAAATCGTCCGAACCTGCCGTGAGGAGGAGTGGGGGGTTGTGCCCGGCATTTGCATAGGTGAGCGTGCGTTTCTCCTCGTCGAGGACGCCGTAAAAGAGGGTGACGAACATCCCCGAGTCAGACTGGGAGAGGATCATCGCGTTCGCATCGGCAAGGGTGCGCGAGACGCGGGGGTGCCACCCTGCCATCGCCCTGATGATCGTCCGGGAGAGCGCCATATACAGCGCCGCAGGGACGCTCTTGCCCGAGACATCCGCGATCACAAGGCCGGTCTTCCCGTTCTGCAGGCGGATGGCGTCGTAGAAGTCGCCGCCCACCTCCCGCGCCGGGCAGCTCACGGCCGCAAGGTCGAAGCCCTTCATCGGCGGGATGGCCTTCGGCAGGAAGGTGTGCTGGATCTCGGCGGCGATCTGCATCTCGGCCTTCTTCCTTTCGAGTTCGCCATGGTAGGCATCCCTCTCGGCCTTTGTCCGCCTTTCCGTGACGAGGTTCGAGACCAGGAGCGCGAAGATGAACATGCCGGCAGCGTTCGCCAGGATCATCGGGATACCCACCTGCCTCACCACCTCCCATGCGGTGGCGAAGGGTGTGCAGAGGAGGAGGACAAGGCCCATGTGGAAGATTTCCATGCCGACGGCAAAGGCGACGGCAGTCCTGACCGGGACAGGGCCGTTGCGGTGGACCCACCAGATGGCGCCGCCGAAGAGGCCGGCAAGGACGGTGGCGATCGCACAGGGGAGAGCGGTAAACCCGCCCATCTGCAACCTGAAGAGACCGCCGATGATCCCGGCGCCGAGGCCGACCACAGGGCCGCAGAAGAGGCCGGCGACCATCGGCCCGAGGTCGCGGACATTGATCGGGGAACCGAGGGCCGAGACGCCGCTGAGGGTGCCGTACACCGAAAGCGCACCGAAGAAGAGGACGAGGAGGAGGGTGCTCCGCGGAGAGAGACGCCGCTCCAGCGCCTCGGTGAATGGTTCACGCCTGGTGATGAAGTATGCTGCGACGACGATGACGCAGATCATCTGGAAGAGGACGATGAAGTCCGCCACCGCCTGGATCATCATGCACGTCCCTGATGGTGCAGGGCGTCCTCCACGCTGTCATATGCAGGGAATATCCGTAAAAATCCCGATATTTCAAATATCTCCCGGACAAACGGACAGAGTCCCGCTATCGAGAAAACTCCGTCCATCTTCTTCACCTGTTTGTACGCGGTCAGGAGCACCCGGAGGCCTGAACTGCTGGTGTACGTGAGGTCGGTCATATCGACGATGATGCTTCTCTCCCCCTGCCCGACAAGATGGAAAAGGGTTGATTCCAGACCCCCGCAGGAGGATGCGTCGATCCTTCCTGCCACCGAAACGACTGCGCACCCGGCCATCATACGGACGCCGGTATTTGAGGAACTTTCCATTGTCATTGGCGTCTCTCCTGATAGCATAAGTAGATTGTTTTTTTGCGTGTCTGTCCAGGTAAGAGAAATGCAGGAAAAACAGGGGATCTACCCCAGCTTTTCGAAGACCGCAACGACCTCGGCACGCGGGAGGTCCTTGCCCCTCACTCTCAGGGACCATGTGCAGGTCTCCAGCGCACAGGGGTGCAGCGCCGAGAAGAGAGTGCAGACTTCGGACTCCGAAAAATAGTGGGTGAGGATCCCTTCGCCGCGGAGGAAGGTGCCGGCCTCGACCCCGGTCCCCTTCCCGTACCGCATGTCCCGCTCTGAGAAGTCCCGGAAATAGAGTTTACCGCCGCCTTTCAGCACCCGTGCAATCTCGCCGGCGACATCCTTCCGACCTGCCGCTTTCAGGTGTCCGACCACATGGAAGGCACAGACCGCGTCGAATATTCGGTCCCTGAAGGGGAGGACACCGGCGTCGGCGACAAGAAGGGGTGCTCCCTCCGCGGAAGCACAGCGGCAGAGCGCGACGGCCGAGGGGGAGATGTCGAGACCGACGACGGAGACACCTTTCCCTGAGAGGGAGGTATAGGTCTTCCCGTTGCCGCACCCGATTTCGAGGACGCGTGAACCGGGGGGAATTGCGGGGAGGTCGCAGGCCGCGCCTCCCCAGAGGCGTCCCCTCTGGAGATAGTCCCTCTCCCACGCGCCGGGGTCACGGAATGAGGCGGTCATGCCGCGACTTTCTGCAGGGAGAGGAGTGTGATCGAGAACCTGAGGTCCTTGCCGGCAAGGGGATGGTTCCCGTTGAGCGTGAGAGCGGTCTCGTTCACGGCAGTAACAGTGTAAACATGTTTGCTGTCGATATTCGGGAAGACGAATCTCTGGCCCGTGCCCGTATCGGCCGGAAGACTTTCCCGCGGCATGGAAATGACAAGCGTAGAGTTGTACTCACCATACGCTTCTTCCACCGGGATTGTCACGTTCACCGACTCGTTCACGGCAAGGCCGGTAACGGCCTTATCGAAGCCGGGGATCATCTTGCCTTTTCCGAGGGTGAAGGTGAGGGGGGCGCGGCCGACCGAGGAATCAAAGACCGTCCCATTCAGGAATGAACCCGTATATTCGACAGAGACGTTGTCGCCCGGAGCGGCCCTCGGCTTTTCGGCCGTACCCGTGCATCCCGCGACCAGCATCAGGGCCGCCAGAAGAAGACAGGCTGCCGGAATGATCATCTTCGATCTCATCTCCCTTTTGTTGGTGTCGAAGGATTATGAGATCATCCCCGGTCCTGGAGAAGAGCCGGTAAAAAAAAGATCTGTTTGGATTACCAGGATTTCCTTTCCGCGGGTTTCAGTTCGACGGGGCATCCGCGGATGGTCTTCCCCTTCATCCCTTCGACGACTGCGGCTGCGGCGTCCTCGGGAACCTCGACAAAGGAGTAGGTGCCATAGATACTGATCGCTCCGATCGACCGGCCGGGTATGCCGGTCTCGCCAGCGAGCGCCCCGACAATATCCTTCGGCCTGATCTCCTGATCTCTCCCCAGGTTCAGGTAGAGGCGGACCATGCCGGGCTCGGCACCGGTGTTTGCCGGGGTGAGGTCGGGAACCTTCTCAGGTTCGGTGCCTGTGTCAAGTCTGAGTTTCAGGAGGGCCGCGGCGATGTCCATGGAGGTATAGTCGTCCACCATGATCCGCTCGACCATTCCGATGTACTTCTCCATCTCGCCGTTGTCGACGGTCTGCTTGATTTTATCGACGATGTTTTTCATCCGTGTCTCCTCGACGTCGCTCTCTGTCGGGAGGGGTATGCGGGCGATCGTGATCTTGGCATATTTCTGGATCGTCCTGAGTTTGTAGATCTCCTTCGGGCCGACAAAGGTGATGGCCCGCCCGGTCCGGCCGGCCCGCGCCGTCCTGCCGATACGGTGCACATAGTACTCGACGTCCTGGGGGACATCGAAGTTGATGACCATGTCGACGTCCTCGACATCGATACCCCGTGCAGCGACGTCGGTGGCGATGAGCACGTCGATGGTTCCGCTCCTGAACTTCGCCATTACCCGGTCCCTCTGGACCTGTTTCAGGTCGCCGTGGAGGCTTTCTGCAAAGTAGCCCCTGGCATGAAGCTGGGTGTTCAGTTCGTCGACGGCCCTTTTCGTGTTGCAGAAGACGAGGGTGAGTTCGGGGTCGTAGATGTCAAGGAGCCTGCAGAGGATCTCGATTTTTTCCCTGCTGCGCACCTCAAGATACAACTGCTCGACCTGAGGGACGGTCAGTTCGCGGTGGGGAACACTGATGAATTTGGGGTTCTTCTGAAAACGCTTCGAGATCTCCAGGATCGGTTTCGGGAGGGTTGCGGAAAAGAGGACTGTCTGGCGGTTAGCAGGGGTCTCGCTAAGGATCTTCTCGATGTCCTCGCGGAAGCCCATGTCAAGCATCTGGTCGGCCTCGTCAAGGATGACCATCTTCACGCTGCCGAGGCGGAGGGTGCCGCGGTCGAGGTGGTCGAGCAAACGCCCCGGCGTGCCGACGACGATCTGTACCCCCGCTTTCAGTGCCCGGAACTGCCGCTCGATGGACTGACCGCCATAGACAGGTATCACGGTGATATTTCCAAGATATTTTACGAGGCGCGAGAATTCTTCGGCTGTCTGGATGGCGAGTTCCCGTGTCGGGGAGAGGACAAGGACCTGCGTCCCTCTCGCTTCGGGATCGATCTTTTCGATGGCAGGAATACCAAACGCCGCAGTTTTGCCGGTACCGGTCTGCGCCTGGCCAGTCACGTCCATTCCAGTCAGGATCTGGGGAATAGCAAGGACTTGAATGGGCGTGGGTTCCTCAAAGCCCATATCTTCTATTGCCTTGAGAATATTCGGGGAGAGATGAAATGTTGAAAAGCTGATGGTATCTTCCATTCTATTCTAATGGGTGTTCGTCCCTCATTATATATTGTATTGTGGAGGGGAAAAAACAGACATAGCCCGGACGGTATGGGCCGGGGTTTGCAGAGCATAAAAAATACAGATCCTGGAAATAATGCTGGAAAAGCGTTTATTCGGAGAGGCCGGGTGCGCCCGCCGGAGACAGGCTGCGCGGGGACTGGGGGTGCGGGGACTGGGGGTGCGGGACGGTTATCCCGTCTTCCCGAGATCTTTGCGTATTTTTTCGATGTCCTCGGGGGTGGCGTCCATCTCCATGACGGCGGTGCCGAAACAGGGCTTCGTGAAAGGGAAAAGGACTTTCCGTTTCTTTTCCTTCACCCCGACGACAATGGGGGATTTGCCGAGGAGGATGACGTCCCTGATGGCATAGTCAGGCGGTATCTCATAGTTCTCCTTCGCATGCCGCCTGATGTACTCGTTTGCCTCTTCCATGGAGATGTCCTTGATGAGGATCCGTGCCGGAAGGCGGTTGACGCAGTGCGGCTTGCCCAGATCTGTCATTGTGGTCTCACTCCGTATGAGGGTATTACTGTATTTCTCCCTCATTTAAGGTTCTCCAGTGGACAGTGACGACGGGATACATCGATGCACGATGATGGGGGAGGATGCCAGCGTTCGACTCTCCAGATCCACTGATGCTCTTCTCCGGTTTCAAGGGCCTCAAAACAACCGGATGCGACAACCGGTTCACATACCATCAGACCCTGCAGGTCTGGCCTGATCACGGAGAGATGATAGTAGCACATCGATCATGGCCGCGCAATCTGCATAGTCCGCCAGAAATGACAAAATTACGGATGAAACACGGGATTCGAACAAAAGAAAGAGAGCCCCAGGCG
>NZ_JAQVNX010000040.1 GCF_028702905.1 Methanofollis sp. | reverse complement strand
ATGTTCCGAGCACCGATAAGGTCGGCATGGAGCGAATGCCCGCAACATTCGCAGACAAACGATTTCCTGTGTCGGTTGTTCTTGCTGATATGGTTGCACCGAGGACAAGTCTGGGAGGTATATGCCGGATCAACATAGACCGTCGATATACCTTTCTCGCGTGCCTTGTACTCGATGAAGGACTGAAGTTCAAAGAACGCCCAGGAATGATGGGTGTATCGCCTCCCTTTCGAGGTTTCTGTCCGATCCCTGATCCCGGTAAGGTCCTCCAGCCCGATCACATCAACCTTGTTCTGAACGGCAAAACGAACGATCTCCTTCGAGACGCGGTGGTTCATATCAGTCATAAGCCGTCTCTCCCGGCCAGAGAGGTGCTTCAGCATCCTCTTTGCCGACCGGGTGCCCTTTGACTGCAACCGTTTCCGCATAGTAGAAGAGATGTTTCGGAGATCCTTCGCTTTCCCGCCACAGAAGAACCGACATTTCTTGTCGGTTGTCGAGGCAACAGCAAGGAAGTTCTGGCCTACGTCTACCCCCATGAAAGTCGAAGACTCCGTGACTTTACGGGTTTCTACGTCCTTTTCACAACAGAGGTGGAAGTAATATGTCCCGCCCTGATGTTTCACCAGTTTTGACGCGCCAAACTTCCATGATCCGTCGAGATACTGCTCCATGTGAGGATACCGGAAGAACCGATACTTCCGTCTCCCCTCGATGGTCGTAAGCCCGATCTCATCCCCGTCAAGGGAGAAGTCCCGCCCGAAGGAGAAGGTCATGGAGGTGGGAGCGTACGTGATCTGCTGCCACTCCGTCTTTTTCGCTTTGACCTGCTCCTGGAGTGTCCGGTAAGTTCCCGTGACCTGCCGGACGACATTGCAGGACATCTGGGACTTGAGACCGATCTGCTCCCGGAGAGCAGGATAGACGATCTTCTGGAGGGCGGCAGAACCCTTCGGTTTCCCGAGTTTGTACACAACCGCAGAGACGTAGTTCATCCCATCGGTGTAGGTCTGTACCGTCCGGTCAAGAAGATCGGAGTCAGGACAGTCCGTCTTGAGGATGACGGTCTTTGTGGGGAGCACAGAGATATGTTTCACGCAAAAATATTTATGGTCATACTTGTGAACCGAAATTCCTCCCCGCACCTGTTGGACGGGGACTCCTTGCGGAGTTAGTTGAACGTGGTCGTATGAGGCAAAGATTTCTTCGCATGGGACAACCGCAGGCAATGACCCGGGACACCGCTTTCGCATCAGATCACACCACATATTTTACCTGTGCCGAAGGGGTCTCCTTCCTCTATCCAGGTATTCCCCGGAGAGTGCCGCGGTGCGGGCACCTATATATACCGCAATCCCCAGGATCCTCTCGATAGGCGTGACCGCTCACCTCCAGACCAACGAACTCAGGCAACTGCAGGAGCGATCAGCCTGGATCCGGGGGCGTTTCGGAGTCGTACGGACAGGCATATTCGGATCCGTCGCGAGGGGGAAGAGACCCCGACGAGCGACATCGACATTCTCGTCGAATTCGCACCGGAACAGGCCACGTTCCAGAACTTCATGGACCTCATCGCATACCTCGAAGATCTCTTCGGCAGGCGGGTGGACCCGGTCACCACCGGCGGGATCGACCCCTATCTCCGTTCGTACATCAAAGGCGAGGCGGTCTGGTGTGAAGCGTGAAGGAATCTTCCTCCACCATATCACGGACTGGAGGAGTAGTGCGGCGCCATCACCTATGACGACCTCGTGCAGGACGAGGTGCTGAAACGATCCGTCCTCCGGAGTATCGAGGTGATCGGTGAGGCGACAAAGAACCTCCCGCCCGCCTCAGGGAGAAGATCCCGGGGTTCTGGAGGCCGCGCCACCGGCGTGATTCATGGAGGAAGGCGGGCCGATCAGATGTGCCGCCCCCATAGGGAATAAAGAGTGTTTCCTTGCTCTCTCCCGCCGGGGGAGACCCCCCAGAATAAGATAGGGGCAGGGCAGCAGCAATCTCTCGAACAACATCGTACGTCAAAAATTTCTTCCGGTCACATATCAAGGATGGAGAGTTTTGGGATGACCTCCATGCGTACTTCAGTGTGGACCGGGAGATCGTCCGGGATGTTCTGACCCACGAGATCCCGGCGCAGAAACCCCTGATCCATGCGTTGCTCGATCGGACAGAGGAGAGCAGCGGTTGAAAAAAAGGATCTGTATATTCTTTTCAGGCAATACCAGAGCCTCGGCACCCTTCACCAGGAGTTCACTCGATGCAAAACATACGCTTGGTACAGCGATAGAAGAGAAAAATTATCGAGCGGCGTCACTATCGAGCATCTCCCTGACAGCACGCTGGAGTTCGGGGAGTTTATTCCTGACGATGTCCCACACGATTTCGGTATGAACTTCGAAATAAGCGTGGATGAGAATATCCCGCAGTCCTGCAATTATTCTCCAGGAAATATCGGCACGCCTTTCTTTGAGCGGTTCGGGAATGAGTTTGACGGCCTCACCAATGACCATGAGGTTTCTGATCACCGCGTCCTGTACGAGATCGTTTTCATCGAACTCTGCATATGACATTTCCGGAGTATACCGCTGAATCCTTTCAAACTCGACGAGAATATCGATATCACTATCCGCACGCTCTTCACCTCGTACGAAGGACCCAAAGACCTCGATCCGCCGAACACCAAGACTCATGATCCGCATTCGGTGATCAGCCAGGGTATCAACGATACTCTCAACCGCAGGCATGCCGCACCATACCTCTGTCACTCACAGATCGGATAACGCTTTTCTCGCCGGTGCAGGACCTTCCGGTCGCAAGCCCCATACCACGCGGTCACGGCGTCTCCAGTTCCCTGAACCTGAAGGCGACCCGCCACTCCTGCTGCTCCCGCAGCATCATCTCGTTCGCCTCGGCGAGGAGGGCGCAGAGGGCCGGCATGTCCCCGGCCCGCCTGATCCGCAGGGAGAGGGCCGAGAGGTGGCGGAGCATGCGGGAAGCCCTCTCGGCCATCGGGCGATACTCCTGCTGGGTCCGGATCGCGGCGAGGCCGGCCGCCACCGCAGGGAGGACGATGGTCAGGGTGGTGGTGTAGGGGTGGCCGACACCCGAGGCATGGGCCGCGGCCGCGATCAGGGTGGCGATGAAGAAGATCTCCCCGGCATAGAGGAGGTCCTCGTGCCGCCGCCGGTTTTTCTGCGCCTTCTGCGCGTACCAGTCGATCTGCCGGGCGAGCCAGGCCTCCAGGAGGAAGGCCTTCAGGGGCTCGAAAGGCATCGCGAGTGAGCAGTACTCCTGCGGCCTCGACTCGACCAGACTCTCGAAGGCCCGGGAGAGCCAGTCGTCGGCATGGGGAGAGAGAGTGAGGGGCGGGCGGTCGGGGAGCTCGCAGGTGATGCAGACAAAACAGAGGAAGATCGCCGACCGGATCCTCTCTGCAAGGAAGCGGTAGTCGAGCCACCTGCGGTGCCAGTCCAGGGTCCGGCCAGCGATGAGGAGGAGGAGGACGCAGGCGATCGCCGCCACCTCCAGCCAGACCAGGGCCGGCCAGGCAGGGAGGAGGAGGGCCTGAACCGCGACGACGGCGATCGCGGCAGAGGAGAGGGCGTACACTGCACTGCCGGCCAGCCGGTGGCGGCTGCCATAGTGGTCGGCGAGGATGCGGGTGCGGGCATAGTACGGGAGGAGGGACCCTGCCACCTCGTCAAGGAGGGCCGGGTCCAGGCCCGCAGCCAGCAGGGCCGCCCTGTAAGCACTCTCGTGGCCGGCCACCTTTACCCTGACCCGCGCCGGGTCCACACTCTCGCCATTGTAGGTGTCAAAGAAGCGGAGGGTCTCGAGGATGTGGTCGGCATGGTGCTCCGCGGTGACCGCACCCGTCGGGGTAACGAAAAAGAATGTCCTGCCCGCGGCGCGGGCCACCGCCACAGCGTCATCGGTGAAGGCGACAAGGAGGTCGCAGGCCTCGACCACCTCCACGGCAGACCCGACGGTGCGGAGGTCGGCGATGCCGGTGACCCTCACCCCGGTGGTCACGGCCAGATAGGTGTGCGGCGTGCTGGCAAGGATGCGGTCCAGGTACGCGAGCACAGGCGCGGGGTCGCCCTCCCCTGCCACCCCGACGCGGACCACCAGGGGGAGGGGAGGGACGTCCATATCACGGCCGCCCGAGGGCGTCCCTGATCGCCCGGCGCACCGCACCCGAGGGTTCGGCGACGAGGGCCGCCTCCAGGGCCTCGTCCGCGCCCCCAACACGCCCCAGGGCAAAAGCCGCCGCCTTCCTGGCCGGGGGGTTCGGGTCTGAGAGGAGGGGGAGGAGGGCGTCACGCGCCGCCGGGTCCGCGATCAGGCCAAGGGCCTTTGCCGTCATATAGCGCACATGATCCTTCTCGTCGCGGAGGGCCCGCACGAGGGGCCCGACGGCCCGGCGGTCGCCGATGCGGCCAAGCCCTTCAGCGGCGCGGTACCGGACCCGCCACGCAGGGTTCTGCAGGGCGCGGACCAGGGGGAGGACGGCACCCTGTGCCACCAGACCCTCCATCGCCCGTGCCCGCACCCCTTTGTCGGCGTCGCCGAGGGCCAGGACGAGCGCAGCCGGATCGTCCCCGGTCTTCCCGATCAGGATCGCGGCCATGCCCCTGATGCGGGCCTCTTCGGCCCCGGAAAGGGCAAGGCGGAGACCTTCCTCTGCATCGTCGACCGTGTACTCATGCTCCATGGAGAGACACTTCGCGGTCAGGAGTAAAAAATACACCCCGGCGTCGGGGAATGACGACAGAAAAAGGGAAAACGCCCAGGACGGAATTCGAATCCGTGTCGATGCCGTGACAGGGCATCATGATAGGCCTCTACACTACCTGGGCACATTGCGATATCCCGCCTCCCGGAGTCGAACCGGGGACATCGCGGTAGCCGCGCGGTTACCGAGCGTCGGTAAACCAAACTACAGCCGCGCACTCTACCAGTCTGAGTTAAGGCGGGTATTGCGTTATATAGGTGGGTCTAGCCGGTTATTAAAGATATCGGTGCCTCCTGACGCCCCGGGAGACACCTATATATATCACAGTGTCCACTTCTGTGTATGTCTCGCATCAACGCAGACACACAGATGACAAGGGGGTATCGTTTTCTTTACCCCTGGGAATGCACGTAAGAACATCACTCTTTTCGACACCACGCTCAGGGACGGCGAACAAACGCCGGGCGTGTCCTTTGCCGTTGACCAGAAGGTCGAGATTGCACGCCAGCTCGCCGCAATCGGAGTCGGCACCATCGAGGCCGGTTTCCCTGCATCCTCCGCGGAGGAGAGGGAGGCCGTGCAGGCGGTCGCCAGGGCCGTCGACTCTGCCCGGATCTGCGGCCTCGCCCGGATGAGGAGGGACGACGTGGACGCCTGCACCGCGTGCGGCGTCGGCATGGTCCATGTCTTCATCCCGACCTCAGACATCCAGCGGGAGTACACGATCAAAAAGAGCAGGCAGGAGGTGCTCGACGCCACCGCGGAGGTCGTCGCCTATGCCAGGGAGCAGGTGCCGCACGTCCTCTTCTCCGCGATGGACGCCACCAGGACCGACCGGGACTACCTGGCCGAGGTCTGTCTGGCGGCCGTGGACGCGGGGGCGACGACCGTGAACATCCCGGACACCGTCGGCGTCATGACGCCGACCGCGATGAAGGAGTTGATCGCCTGGGCCGTGAAGGAAGTGAAGGCGCCGATCGACGTCCACTGCCACAACGACTTCGGCCTCGCGGTCGCAAACACCCTCGCCGCGGTCGAAGCCGGGGCCGCGCAGGTCCAGGTCACCGTCAATGGCATGGGCGAACGGGCCGGCAACGCCGACCTCGCAGAGACCGCGATGGCCCTGGAGGCGATCTACGGCATCGAGACAGGCGTCGTCTCCAACCGCCTCCTGGAGACCTCGCGTCTCGTCTCACGGTACGCCGGGATCAGCATCCCGCCGGGCCAGCCCGTCGTCGGCGAGAACGCCTTCGCCCATGAGAGCGGCATCCATGCCCACGGCATCATCGAGCACCCGGACACCTTCGAGCCGGGCATCATGACCCCGGAGATGGTCGGCCACCGGCGGCGCCTGAAGCTCGGCAAACATGCGGGCAGGCACGCCGTCCGCCAGATGCTCGCCGACGTCCACATGCAGCCTGACGACGCCGCGCTCGACCAGGTCCTGGCGAAGATGAAGGCGATCGCCAGCCGGGGCCGCCGGGTCACCGACGCCGACCTGTATGCGATCGCCGAGGAGGTCATGGGCATGGCAGGCGTCACCCCCGCAGTCGGGCTGCGTGACATCGCCGTCTTCACCGGCACCCACTCGATGCCGACCGCCTCTGTCAGCCTCATCGTCGACGGGGCCGAGAAGATCGGGTGCAGCACAGGCAACGGCCCGGTGGACGCCGCCATGAAGGCGATCCTCCGCTGCCTGGACGAGCCCGTCCACCTGAAGGAGTTCGCGGTCGAGTCGATCAGCGGCGGCACAGACGCCATCGGACATGTCACGATCACTGTCGAGGATCGGGCCGGCCACATCTTCGACGCCTCCGCCTCCGCGGACGATATCGTCATCGCCTCCGTCGATGCGATGATCAACGCGATCAACCTGCTGCAGAGGGTGCAGGGCACGAAAACCGGGGAGTGACCTCCCCGGAACGACACTTTTTTTCGGCCGGCAGGGGGTCAGGTTCGGAGTGCGGCATATACAGGGCACTCCGGATTCTGGAGAATTCCGGTTCTGGCGTGCCTGTGACAGGAGGGTGCTTTACCCGGCAGAGAAAAACTATGGTTTTCTCGGAATCACTGATGTTCGTTGCCCAGGGTACAGAATAGGAAGTATGATCTCCTGTTCATTCTTCCCGGGACCAATCCAGAGCGGGGGTCCGGGGGCGCAGTCCCCCGGCCCGTGTTTAGGGGAAGGCAGTGGGTCCACCCTCCATCGCGGAAACGGATCGTATCCCCCAACGGCAGAAAGAGACAACTTCCAGAACCGACGTTCGGGATAAACCAACACCCACAGCGAGCGGGCCTGACAACGAGAAAGAGAAACCAAAAAAAAGATTACGAGGCCTGGGACGGCGCGCCGCCGAGGGCCTGCTTGACCTGGGACTGGAGCTGCTCGAACTTCGTCTGCATCACTTTTTCCTGTTTTTCAAGGGACGCAATCCGCAGCCCGAGGGTCTCGGCCTTCTCCTGCAATTCGGCGAGCACCTTCTCCTTCCCCTTCTGCATCATCACGGTCCCGACATTCACGTACACCGGCGCATCGTCGGCGACCTCCTTCAGCTCCTCCGCCGCGCGGTTCGTCTCCTTCACCGCCATCTCGTACTGGGCCTTCTGCCCGACGATCGTCTGGAGCTGCTGCTGGATCTGCTGCAGCATCGCAAGCTGCTGCTGAACCCTGGGTGAAATATTACTACTCATGCCTGATCATCTCCTGGATTTCGTCAGCCACATTGACCAGCCGAAGCCACATGTTCAGCGCCGCCCGCAGGGCGTGCACGTCCGCCGCCCGCACCATGAGGACAAGGCTGTCGGGGCCGGCGAGGGCGACCTCCTCGTGGGAGCGGGAACCGGCCACCTCCCCGGCCTCCGGGGCGAGGGCGCGGTACAGCAGGGGCGCGGCCGGCGTGTGGAACGTAAAGACCGCCTCATGCATCGGGTGCCACCTCAAGGACGAACCTCTTCTTCTGCTGGCCGTCAAAGATGACTGACGGCACATCGGCCTCGATCTGTTCAGCTACACAGTATCTTTTCAGGACTTCATAAACCGATGGGTCCGCGATCCTGATCGTGTGACTGATCGGTTCGCTCCGCTCAGAGATCGTGACCTTCCTGAGAGCAAACTCATGGGCGACAACCCCCTCCTCCACCACCTGGAGCCTGAGGGCACCGCGTTCCCGGAGAAAGAGTATGACCGACTCGTCGGAAAGGGCCGCAAGGCCGGTCTTCCCGCGGGCCAGGTACCGGGCGCCCGTCGCAAAGGCGAGGTGCCGTGCGAGCGCCCGCAGGTCGTTTGCCGCTTTTCTGGAGGTCGTGACGACAGTCATCGAGCCTTCAGGTCTTTGGTCGCGGCGCCTCTCTCCTTGAACAGGATACGGTGTCCGCAGTAGGGGCACCTGACATTCTGGTCGATTTCGACCTTCTGCTTACACCGCGCACACTTGTACGAGCTGGCCACGGAGCTTACTCCTGGGTCTCGATTGCACGCTCGATCGTCCGCAGGGCTACGCGGAGGGACGGCGTCTGCGGAGCGTACGCGCCGCCTGCAAACTTGAACCCGCACTTGCG
The DNA here is from genome assembly GCF_028702905.1 of Methanofollis sp. Classification (NCBI taxonomy): domain Archaea; kingdom Methanobacteriati; phylum Methanobacteriota; class Methanomicrobia; order Methanomicrobiales; family Methanomicrobiaceae; genus Methanofollis; species Methanofollis sp. Next base: position 8,875 of record NZ_JAQVNX010000040.1, on the reverse strand, counting down.
GCATTCCCAGATCCCGGTGCCGACACGGTGGACAGACTCGTGGTCACAGCGGGGGCAGGTGTGGGCGGCCTTCTCGACCCTCTCGACATCGACCACACGCTTGCGGATGAACCTGCCGTACCTGCATCCGAACCGCCCGGAACTTCCGGTGACCTTGCCTTTTGCTTTCTGGTTACGCCTCGCCATTCTGGATTACCCCTAATATGCTTATTTAGGTTAGATGTTTTGGTTAATATAGTTGTTCAAGCACCTTGACCTGCCCGTCTCCCTTGGAGAGACGGTTGACCAGAGAGTAGAATTCACTCTGTGTGCCGGCAGGGATCCTGCATACGCAGACCCATGACCCGTCATTCTGCCACTCCTCTCTCTCGACCGTCGTCGCCGTCTGCATCTCGCCATAGGCGCGGGGCGCGTGGTCGGCCGGGATCCGCACCGCGACGCGGAGTTCCTCGAAGCGGATGGGGATGAGAGGGCGGAGAGCCTTCATCGTCTCCTTCACCAGTTCGTCCAGGTGCTTGAAGGGGTCGATGCTCACCCTCGCCTCCTCCATCGCCATCTCGATCCTCTGGGGCGGGTGCGGGAGTTTGGTCTGCGGGTTGACAGCATTACGTGCGATGTACGTGATGACCTGCCGGCGCTTATCCTCGATCAACTGCCGGCGCTGCTCCGAGGTGAGATGGATCTCACCCTTGGTAAGGATCTTTCGTGCGATCGGCTCGAAGTCGGTCGTCCCGAAGGCCTTCACCAGGGACTCGTCAGAGGCGCGTTCCCCATGTGCGAAGTTCTCAAAGACGAAATCGGCAGCGACAAGGTCCTCGATAGGGACGTCTTCACCCTTTCTGGCCTTCATCGCAAGGTCGGGGTCGACCCCGATCTCGAACCGCTCGCCGTGGCTCTCAAGCCGTGCCACAACCGCCCGGTCCAGTGGGATCATACCTCACTCACTCCCCTGAAGGTTCCGCGACACTCTCGAAGTCCATCTGATCGACAAACGACTTCACTTCTGCGGCTTCCATCTTTCGGAAGAACGGGTTTGCGACCTCTATGACACCGATCTCGACGGTCTGGACATCGAACTTCCCTTCGGTCGCCGCATGGAGGGCCTTGAGGCCGAGACGGATCGCGTCGGGGATCGTCATCTCGGGGTTGTACTCCTCCTCGAAGATCTTCATGGCCGCAGGCCGGCCGATGCCGATGCCTGTCGCCTTGTACTCGAGGAGCGTGCCCGACGGGTCGGTCTCGAAGAGGCGAACCTCGCCCTCGAAGATGCCCGCGATCAGCAGGGCCGTGCCGTACGGGCGGGCGCCGCCGAACTGGGTGTACACCTGCATGTGGTCGCAGATCTTCTTTGCCAGGGTCTCGACATCGATCGACTCGTCGTAGGTCACCCTGTTGATCTGTGCCTCGACCCGCGCCCTTTCCACAAGGAGGCGGGCGTCGCCGACAAGGCCTGAGGATGCGACACCGATGTGATCGTCGATCAGGTAGATCTTCTCGATCGACGAGGATTCAAGGAGGCGGGACGATACCCGCTTGTCGACAAGAAGGATCACACCTTCCCTGCACTTGATCCCGACTGCAGTGGTCCCCCGCTTCACTGCCTCGCGTGCGTACTCTACCTGGTAGAGACGGCCGTCCGGGCTGAAGACCGTGATCGCCCGGTCATATCCCATCTGATATTGTGGTTGCATTAGATCTCCTCTCTTTCATGATCTGTCAAAAAGACTCTGCTCTGCTTTTTAATACCCTCTTGTAGTACATCAACCTTGTGCCGTCCGTACCTGAAGGCGGGCGACTCCTTTTCCCCGTAGGTGACCGATTCCGGCCCCTTCCGGGGACCCCCCTCCAGAAGTCGCCTCTTGAGCGCGGCGATCGTCCCGGAAACCGCCACTGTCCGGAGGGCGATTTTCGCGTCCCCGACCGCGGTGACGGTCGAGCACGCGACGGCGAGGTCGCCTTCTGTCCCCCGCTGACAGCGGAGGATGGCGTGCTCCCCCTCGCGGGAGAGGACGGCAGGCTGGATCACGGCGGCACGGGCGTCGCCGAACAGGGAGGTCACCGCATCGGCGATAGCCAGGTACAGCGCCTTTTCCCCGGTCTCCTGCCAGGGCGGGAAGACCCGCACGAGCAGGTACCTCCTCTTCGTCCTGAGGGTCGGCGGCCGCACCTTCATTCGACCACCTGCACCGGTTCGGGGCGTTCCATCAGCCTGTCGAGGGAAGATAGGGCGGAAAGGGTCTCGGCCTCCTCCATCCCGAAAAGTGAGCAGAGGCCGACGGCCTCGCGCACGCTCCGCAGGTTGAGGGCAGACCTGGCATTGCTTGCGACGGTGAGGGGAAAGCCGTAGTGGCGCTGGAGGACGAGGACGTCCGCGTAACGCTGGAACACCCGCTGCCTCTCCCGGCCCCGCAGGCAGATGACCGGCGCAAGGTCGATCTCGACGGCGACGCCGTTTTCAGCAGCAGTCCGTGCGGCGACGTGGTCGAAAGCATGTTTCCCGGCACGGCTAAGACCTCTCAGCACATGAACCCCGCCAAGGGAAACGGCCGACCTGTTGAAGCCTTCTTCGCCTGCTTCGACCATCACAAGAGCCCCGGCAGGGGCGCGGCGCACCCCCCGCGTCAGGTCCCTGACATGTGCAGCCGCGATCACGATGCCCGGGATCACCTGCACGCCAAAGAACTCGCCGTTCCCGTCGGTCGAAACGATCCGGTCAAAACCGCAGTCCCGTGCTTCGAGAGCCATGCGAGGGAGGGTCGTGTCGCCGTCAGGATAGGGATGCACGCAGGCATCGGTGTACGCCATTGGTGCACTCCAAAAAATAAGGGGATGGTTACTTTCCTTTGTTCGCGTTGGACCGGATGCTCGGGCGGGTCTTCTCGGTGCCAGTGCCCTTGTGCCTCTGGCCACGGCCCTTTCTTCCGGCCATCGTCTTGCCGCGCTCGGCACGGCCGCGCTGGTTCGCCTGACCGATCCATGCGAGCTGCGGGTCGCTCATCACGGACGGGTGGCTACCGTCGACGAGGATGATCTCGTACCACTTGTTGCGGCCGTCTTCGCCGACCCAGTACGAATTGAGGACTTCCATGTTCCGGTACTTCTTGGAGGCACGCTCCTCGGCGATCCGCTGGATGCTCTTGCCAGCGGTGATCCGGCGCATACCCATCCGGGCGGTCCTGCGACCGCGGATGTACCTCGACTTCCTCCTGCCGCCCCTGCGGACGCGTGCCCGCACGACGATGACACCCTGCTTGGCCTTGTAGCCGAGGGAGTGTGCACGGTCGATCCTGGTCGGGCGAGCGAGCCGCACGACTGCACCCTCGCGCCGCCAGACCTGCATCCGCTCCCAGAGGAGCGCCTTGACCTCGGTGGCGTCGGGGTTTCTCCATGCCTCACGAACGTAGGCATACATTGACTTTGCCATTGCAATTCACCTCAGGTTCAGCGCAAATGTTGCGCCACATTCCTTGATGGGATACCTGTACTGGTGGATCCTGCGATATTATTAATATTCGTACAGGACGGAAGAGCGGCAACCCAGAATCGAGAACAAAAAGGTACTCTCCATCTTCTGGATCTTTGTTCACTCTTCCCCGGAGCAAGCCTACGGCGGGGGTCCGGCGTAAATCTCCGGCCCTGATGGTGGAGAAGGATATAGATCGGCACCCTCTTCTGGGGGACTACGCCCCCAGACCCCCGCCATTAGAATAGGACGGGAATGGCAGTCCCGCTCATCAGATCTCCGGCTCGTTCTTCCCCGGCCCAATCCTGAGGGGGGTCTGGGGGTGAAACCCCCGGTCCTGATTATGGGGAAGGTAGTGGATCGGCGTCTCGCGCCGGGGGACTACGCCCCCGGCCCCCCGCTCAAGATAGAGGCAGGATTGCAAAGCCTCCATCCCAGGAATCTGATAATTCTTCCGGGACCAATCCCGAGCGGGGAACGAGCGTCCGCGAGTTCGAGAAAACCGAATTTTTTTCGAGGACCGAACTAAGGGAGGTCAAGAAAGTCGAAGACTTTCGAGGGAGTCCACCAGTGACGATAGGAGGAAGACAGCGGATCAGTGCCTCACACCGCGCCCTTCCTCTTCTCGACGACCCGGATCCCCTCGATCCTGGTGACGGGGTATTGCCCGTCTTTGTCCTTCTCCGCGGACTTCACCATGTCCCAGACGGTGAGGAGAGCGGCCGAAACGCCGGTGAGGGCCTCCATCTCGACGCCGGTCTTGCCGTACGAGCGGACCCTGACCCGTGCGACGATGCAGCCCTCCCCTTCCTCGAAGTCGGTCTCCACACCGCCGAGGGCGAGGGGGTGGCACATCGGGATGATGCGGGAGGTGTCCTTCACCGCCATGGTGGCGGCGACCCGCGCCGTGGCCAGGACATTGCCCTTGATAACGGTCCCGTCGCGGATCGCCGCAAGAGTCTCCTCCCGCAGGTAGATCCGGCCCTCCGCGACCGCTACCCGCACGACATCAGGCTTGTCGGAGACGTCGACCATGCGGGCGCGGTCGTCCGCGATATGGGTGAACTCAACCATACAGTACCTCTGGAATGCGGGCGAGCATTTCTGTTGCGGTCATGCCGGCGTCCCGCCCGGCGGCCGCTGCCTCGCCGGCGAGGCCGTTCGCATATGCCGCGACGCATGCGGCGTCGAAGGCCGGGAGGCGGCAGAAGAGGCCGGCCGCAAGCCCGGCGAGGACGTCGCCTGTCCCGCCGACGGTCATTGCGGGGCAGCCCGTCCTGTTGAAGCGGACCCGCTGGCCGTCAGAGATGATGTCGACGGCACCTTTCAGGAGGACCGCGGCGCCCTCGGGCACGGCCCCGCGCACGGTGCGGGCGCGGTCACGCAAGGACGAGGGGAGAGGGCGGCCGAAGGCCCTGACGAACTCCGCGGCATGGGGGGTGTAGACCGTCTCCGGCCCCGCGGGGAGGGGAGAGCGGAGGGCGTCGGCGTCGAGGACGAGCCTTTTCGCATGCCGGGCGAGGGCCATCACCACGTCGTGGCTCTCCGTGCCGAGGCCGTTCCCACAGAGGACGACGTCGGCCCTCTCCGCGAGGGTGACGAGAGCGGCGAGGTGCTCGTCGCCGATCACCCGACCGAATAGGGGGACGTGGATGAGGTCGGGGTTCTCCACGTACGCGGGGGAGGCGACACGCACGATGTCGGCACCGGCCCTGAGCGCGGCCATGCCGGCGAGGAAGGGGGCGCCCTGGTACGGCCCGCCGCCGACGACGAGCACCTCGCCGCCGGCCCCCTTGTGGGCTGACGGCCCCTTCGGCCGCAGGCAGAGGAGGTCGCCGGGGCCGGTGCAGATCTCGGCTGCAAGGGGGATGCCGATCTCCGCCACCCGGCCGCCCGCCTCCTTCGGGCGGTGGAAGGTGACGATCAGGTCGGCCCGGGCCCCGGGCGTCGGCACGTCGACCGCCACCACGCGGGCCGCGCTCGCGTTCATGAGCCTGACCATCGAGAGCAGGGGCTCCCGCGGCACGCCCTCCGCCCCGGTGCCGAGCATGGCGTCGACGATCAGGTCGGCCCTCGCGAAGAGGGGGGAGAGGGCCTCCACGTCGGCTGGCACGCGCACCTCATGGACGGCGGCCGGGCAGGCCCGGAGGGCGGCGAGCTGGGCGAGGAAATCGGGGGTCGCGGAGCCGTATGCCGGACAGACCACGTCCACCTCAGAGTCCTGGAGGTGGCGGGCGACGACAAGGCCGTCGCCGCCATTGTTCCCCCGCCCGCAGAGGACGAGCACCCGCGACGGCGAGGACTCCCGCACCGCCGCAACGACCGCAAGGCCGGCCGCCTCCATCAACTGGAGACCGGAGACGCCGAGGGCCATGCTGTTCCTGTCCACCGCACGCATCCGCTCGGGCGTGATCACGCCCGTCTCGCAGAACTCCCAGAGATCCTCAAACATCAGATGCCCGGTGGGAGGCGGAGAGATAGAAAGGTTGCGAAGAGGGCGCGAGGGGGGCACGGCCGGCCTCTACGGCGGTACAGATGTGTGGAAATATCTCGTTATGCTATCCCCGCCTTCAGAGAGATCCCCGGATCTGGAGGAGATCCCACAACATACAGGAGCCGGATCGAACAGAGTGACAGGAACCGTGAAAATCGGATTTAAAAAGTATAGTCATCAGATATTAAAATATAAATCCCGATCTGGAGAGAAAAGGCAATGGAGCATATTGTCTGGAAAAATGATCAAAAAACATACGCAAATGCGATCAAAAAACACACATAACGGTGAGATAAAATTCAAAAGAACAAGATATCCCAAATAATAACATCGGCGACATATACAAAATAAAATTAAAATTTGTCCAGCACATGCAATAAGAATAATTAAATATAACATATAATAAATAACGTGGCGCAATATATACTGCACGGCAAAGGTGCAGATCAGGAGGATGGAAAATCCATGAAATCAAAAATTTTGTACGGAGTGATGGGCATCGCCCTGGTGTCGCTCCTCATCGGCGGCGGCACATATGCGTACTTCTCGGACACGGAGACGAGCGAAGGGAACGTCTTCACCGCCGGGACGCTGGACCTGAGCGTGAACGATACTAATCCATGGAGTGTTCCGCTCACCCTCGGGAACATGACCCCCGGTCAGAGTACATCCTTCGGCAGCCTGACCCTCACAAACGTGGGGTCGCTAACGGGCGACCTCTACATGAACATTACAGGTGTTGTAGATGGCGGAGGTCTCGCGGTCTATCCAGCCGCGGGAGGAGTGTCTTCAGAGCCCGAGTACGTGGCCGAAGGGGCGACATGGGATGGCGCTGCCTGGGACGCCACTGGCTGGGCCGCGCAAGACGACATCAGCACCATGTTCACCATCATCTGCAACAACGAAACAGGCGCGGTGTCGGGCATCAACGGTACCCACCTCAGTGACCCGCACACCTACACGCTTATCAAGAATAACCTGACTGCCGGAAGTGGGACTGATCTCTCCCTCAATTTCCACCTTGACCCGGCTGCCGGCAACGAGTACCAGGGCGACAACAGCACCTTCACCATCCAGTTCTACCTGGCGCAGCACGGCCAGATGCCTGTATAATCCGTGAGAGGGGCCATCCGGCCCCCCGAACCTCTTAGGATAGGACATGAAGAAACCCCTTGAACTGCTCGCCGCCATCGCGCTCGTCCTGGTCGCCGCCGCTGCCCTCACCACCCCGGCGATCGGGTGGCACGTCGAGGTCGTCCTCTCCGGGAGCATGGAGCCCGCGATCCCGGTCGGGGGCGTCGTCGTCATCGGCCCGGCATCGCCCGACGACGTCCGGGTCGGCGACGTCATCACCTTCAAGTCAGGGGAGAACCGGGTCACTCACCGGGTGGTCGCCGTCGAGGCGGGATCGCCCGCCCGCTTCCTGACCAAAGGGGACGCCAACGAGGACGCAGACCCGGTCCCGGTCCCCGCGGGGAACGTCGTCGGCAGGGTCCTCTTCTCCCTCCCATTCCTCGGCTACCTCGCCGCCTTCGTCAGGAGCCCGATCGGGTTTGTCCTCACGTTGGTCGTCCCCGGCCTCGTCCTCATCGCCCTGGAGGTGAAGGGGCTCAGGGAGGGGTCGAAGAGCGAGGACAAGGAGGGGGGATAGGCGCCCCCATCATGACCGCACGACGTTTGTTCGTTGTCGCAGCCATTGCAGGCCTGCTTCTGTACCTCGCGGGAGGCATCGGGGTGGCTTCGGCCTTTTTCTCCGACGGGGAGGCAACCGGCAACATCTTCTCCGCCTGGATCCCGGCGTGCTGGGAGACGACCACGCAGGAGGATTTCGAGAGCGGGATCCTGTACCACGTCTCGGTCCTGCCGAACGGCGCGGTGACGATCGCGGCCGGCGGGAGCGGGGACGACGCCGACATGATGCTCTTCTGGGCCAGCGTGGATCCCCCCGACGGTTGGGAGTGTATCTCGGACGAAGAGGGGGATCTGTTCTACGAACGCTTCCCGAGGGGAGCGAACCTCTATCTTCCCTGGGTCCCCTGGTTGGACACGGTCTGGAAGACCGGCGGCACACCGACCCACACGCACGAACCGGCATTGGAGTCACTCAACAGTTCAGGCCCCTCGGCGTGGGAAACCCTGAGGTATAAACCAGGGGGGAAATGGCTATCGCTCCGCGGCAGGGGCCACACGCACCTCACCTTGGGCTCCGAGACCACTGTCTCGGAGGCCTCCCACCTCCCCCCCTATCAGGACCTCCAGATCATCAGGTGCCTGGAAGGTACACCCCTGGCGGTCCCGGCAGGGGCAATCGCCCCCTTCATCTCCGACATCCCGGAGGGCTGGATGCCAGCATACAACGACAACCGGTACCTCAGGGGAGGAAGCGGGACCGGGACCGGCGGCGCACCGACCCACACGCACACCGTGCAGGTGACGACCGGATTCCCCCTGGCAGGTTGGGAAACGATACTCTATGACGACTCCGGCAACGAGACCGTCGTGACCAAATGGGAACACACGCACACTGCTACCGGCGAGACCGCACCCGGGGACAACGAGCCCCCCTTCATCACGGTACAGTTGGGACAGGCCACGGGAGACAGCACTGTCCCGACCGGGATGACCGCCATGTTCAATGCCCTCCCCGGAGACGGATGGAAGGTCCAGGACATCTTCGAGGAGCGCTTCCTCGTGGCGAACTCGACGCCCGGAGTGACCGGGGGCTCGGACGGCACGCACTCCCACCCCGACCTGATGATACCGACCGGGGAGCCGGATCCGACCGCCACCGATCCGATAAAGAGCGGCGACAGTGGGACCGAGGTCGCACGCCCCGGCCACACCCACAACGTCACGATCGGGTTCTGGAGGATGCTCTTCGAAGATCCACGCATCGAAAATCCCCACCTCCCCCCCTA
>NZ_JAQVNX010000039.1 GCF_028702905.1 Methanofollis sp. | reverse complement strand
AGGAACGACTATACGCGGCCCGTCCTCGACGACTCGGTCAGGACCGCAATCAGGGCCGGACGCCACCCTGTCGTCGAGGAGATGGTGCCGGGCTCATTCGTCCCGAACGACACCCTCATCGACGGCGACGGCGACCAGGTCCTCATCATCACCGGGGCGAACATGGCCGGCAAATCGACGTACATGCGTGCCGTCGCCCTCATCCAGGTGATGGCCCAGATCGGGAGTTTTGTCCCGGCCGGCCACGCCTCCCTCGGCATCGTCGACCGGGTCTTCACCCGCGTCGGGGCCTCGGACGACCTCTCCAGCGGGCGGAGCACCTTCATGGTCGAGATGCAGGAACTCGCGAACATCCTGAACAATGTCACCGAACGGAGCCTCGTCGTGCTCGACGAGATCGGGCGGGGGACGAGCACCATCGACGGTTACTCCATCGCAAGGGCCGTCATCGAGTTCCTCCACGGCAGCGGGAAGACCGGGCCGCGGACCCTCTTCGCCACCCACTTCCACCAGCTCATCGACGTGGAGGCCGACCTGAAGAGGGTGAAGAACTACCACTTCGCGGTGAAGGAGGCGGGTGGGGAGATCGTCTTCCTGCGGACGATCATTCCGGGCGCGACCGACAGGAGTTACGGCATCCATGTGGCGCGGCTTGCCGGCGTGCCGCGGGCGGTGACGCAGAGGGCCGAGAAGATCCTGAAGGCGACCGAGGAGGAGGTCGCGGCGGGCGGGCCGAGACAGAGGAAGTTCACCCAGATGCTCCTCTTCCCGGGTTGCGAGGCGCGGGCTGAGCCCGACCCCGCGGTGGAGGCCCTGAAGAGGATCGACCCCGACGCCCTGACGCCCCGCGAGGCACTCGACGCACTCTATGAACTGAAGGCGCTTGTGGGCAAGGAGGGATCATCATGACCGAACCTGTCATCCATGTCCTCGACGAGAGGACGGTCAACCAGATCGCCGCCGGCGAGGTTGTCGAGAGGCCGGCGTCTGTCGTCAAGGAACTCGTGGAGAACGCGATCGATGCCGGCGCCGATCTCGTCCGGGTGGAGGTGACGACAGACCGCACCCATGTCACCGTGATCAGGGTGCAGGACAACGGCGTCGGCATGGACCGCGCCGACGCGGTCCTCGCCTTCAGGGAGCACGCCACGAGCAAGATCGCCAGGATCGACGACCTCGACCGCGTCGCCACCATGGGCTTCAGGGGCGAGGCGCTGGCGAGCATCGCCTCTATCGCCGACGTCACCCTGACCACCAGGCCGAAGGGGGGCGATGTCATCGCCGGGACACAGGTCAGGATCAGGGGCGGCGGGGCGCTGGAGGTCGCGGAGGTCGGCGCACCTGAGGGGACGACTCAGGAGGTGCGCGACCTCTTCTTCAACACGCCGGCGCGCCGGAAGTTCCTCAAGTCTCTCCACACGGAACTTGCGCATATCCATGGGGTCGTCGAGAAGACCGCCCTCGCCCACCCGGAGGTCTCCTTCCGCCTCGTCCACAACGGGAAGGAGCGGGTCGCCACCCACAGGACGACCGACCTGCGGGAGACGGCGGCCGCCCTCTTCGGGACAGACCTCCACGCCGACCTCATCCCCCTCGCATTCGAGGCCTCCGCGGTGAGGGTCGGGGGCTACATCTCCCGCCCGGCGCACTCCCGCGCCGACCTGTACCAGGTCTTCCTCTCGATCAATGCCCGCCCCGTTTCCTCGCCCGCGATCGTGCGGGCGCTCAAGGAGGGCTACGGCACCCTCCTCCCGGCAGACCGCTACCCTGTCGCCTTCGTCACCCTGGCCGTCGACCCGGCCCAGGTGGACGTGAACGTCCACCCGACGAAGAAACTGGTCCGCCTCAGCCGTGAGAGGGAGATCTGCGACGCCGTCGCCGCGGCGGTGCGGGCCGCGCTGGACGGGAGGGACCTCCTCTCCGCTCCCCCGGCACGCCCGGCGCCGGCATGGAAGCCGGCCCCTCCAATCCCCGCTAGGACGACCGGCATCGCGGAGGCGCCGGCACTCTATGCACGCTCAGACAGGCGGTTGAGGCAGACCTCCCTCCCCCTCGCCGGGGCCGAACGAAACCTCCTCCCCGAGATCGAGGTCCTCGGCCAGGTCGACACCACCTACATCGTCGGCAGGGCCGACAACCACTCCCTCATCGTCATCGACCAGCACGCCGCCCACGAGCGTATCCTGTACGAGCAGGCGACGGAGAAGCAGCAGGACGGGCAGAAGACGCAGGAACTGATCGTCCCGGTGCTCATCACCTTCACCGCCCAGGAGGCAGAACTGGTGAAGGACGCCCTGCCGGCCCTCGAGGAGGAGGGGTTCGCCCTCGACGAGTTCGGGCCCGACACCTACGCGGTGAGCGCGATCCCTATCGTCCTTGGGCGGATGGAGGACCCGGCGGTGGTCCGCGACCTGGTCTCGGCCCTGGTGCGCGAGGCCCCCCGCGACCCGGTGGGGAGGCGGGAGGCGATCACGAGACGCGTCGCCTGCCGCGGCGCGATCAAGGCCGGCGATCCCCTCACCCGCGAGCAGATGCGCCGCCTCGTCGACCAGCTCGCCCACACGAAGAGCCCGTACACCTGCCCCCATGGTCGGCCGACGGTCCTCTCCTTCTCTCCGGACGAACTGGCGGCGATGTTCAGGAGGACGTGAGAGAGAGTACCCGGGGGAGGGTTTCATCCCCCCGATCTGACCTTTATTTCGTATTTCCGCCCTCTCGATCCGGCCTGTATGGGCGGGATTGAGAATAATGCTATTTTCGGAGTGTTTCGGGGATCGTGACCTGGAATACACATCCCTATCGGGACGGGGATGGGTTTGCCGGGTGGCACAGAACCCCCTGATAGGTTGGAGACGTGGAGGGGAAGAGAGGGGCAGTATAGGGGGCGGAAATGAGCGCGATCTGGGAGGAGGATCAGTCGCACATTTTTGTGGATTTTTACGGTGATACGGGGTTTCTCACTTTCCTGATGTGAAGACGATCGGTACAGAATTGATATATACAATACCTGGATACCTTCGGCCGTGGACATCTGAACAGGTCTCACGCAGGGGCCGGCGACACGGCCCGGAGGGGAAGAGAAGAAAATGAGGAATGAACAGGTATGATTAGAGAAAAAAGATTTCTGACTCTTTTGCTCCTCTTCGCCCTTCTGGGATGTATCATTCTCACGACAGGGTGCACGGCAGGGGAAGGGCCGGGCACGACGACGCCTGTCCCGACGCCCCCCACATTCCAGCCCGACATCCTGGACAAACCGATCATCAACGCTCCCCCCGGAGAGGGAGGGCCGTCTCCTTTCCTCTTCGAGTTCGACACGGAGAACGCCTCGGGCTTCGAAGCGGTCGGGGCAGATCGACCGGGAGCGCCGACACTCGTCCTCAGACCGAACGCATCGGCGACCCTCCCGATCATCGTCTCCTCCGGGGCCGACACCGAGATCAGGATCACCCGGACCGACGGCCTGCCGCAAGGAGTGCAGGTCTCCTATGCCCCGGACTCCTTCACCCTTGAGGCGGGGGAGACGACACGCGTGGAGATGCGTCTGGCCTCATCGGAGGACCTGACCGTGCCGGCGGAGACGGCCGTCGTCGTCTGGATGGAGGGTGCCGGATGGGAGGTCGGGAGGGTTTTTTACCTCGGAGAGGTGTGATGAAGCATTCTCAGGCGAGAGGTACGATCGATCTGAGAAAAAATGTGTGTATTGTTTCAATAAACCCCATCCCCGGTTATCAGGATGCCCGTCACCTGATACGTACCATCGCACCCTCCCTGAAATTCGTGCCTCATCCTCTCCCGGTATGAATTCGACTGCCAGCCCCCTACCCACCACTGGTTTATCGCATGAAATTCGGAGGAGATGGTGAGGACATTATCGTCATCAGCAGTATAGGAGAGGATGAAGGGCGTCTCGAAGACGTATCCTGAAGACCCGGCGCTCACGTAGTAGTCCCCGTACATGGCGCTGTCGGGACTGCCGATAGTGTCGGTGATCCGGTACGGCATGAAGAGGGGCTCTTTTCCGACCGGCGTTTTTGTATCGATCTCGTGGTCGACGGAGGTGTCGTACATATGAATCTCCATCTCGACAAGCTCAGGGGTCTCTTCCGAATACCGGTCTGAATAGATATCGGTCGGCTGCGGGAGTTCTGACTCGTTCTGTCCCGGCATGATCGGGATCGGATCGATACGGTTTTTGTAGAGGGGACTGATCCGGTCGGCCGAGATCTTCAGCATCGAGACGCCGTTCACCTCCTCGATCTGTACGGAGATAGTGTCCCTGTCGAAATTCGTGAAACTGGTGCGGGAGATGTTGATGACGGTCTCGTTTTTCCCGGACTCCGCATTGTAATAGGAGGGAACGGGGACCAGAAGGGTTGCATTGTCCAGGGGCCCGGTCGTGGAGAGCGTGAGTTCGTAGATATAGACCGACTGTGCACTTTCGGGTGCGGACACGCTGAAATATCCCAGAATCGATACAAAGACCGCGACCAGAATGACGACCAGGATGAGTATTGCAAGGATGATCTTCTTGAGAATGTCCGGGAGGCTTTCCATGGGCTGTAATTTTATAATGGTGTGATTTATAGATACTCGTTTGTCTTTTGGATGAGGGATTGCTTCAGACTTCGAGGATCAGGATCCATGGAGGGTCAATATTTCATCTATCAAGGCGATCGTCTTCAATTTCTTTCATCACTTCCTGAATTTCTGCCTCAATTTCTTTCTTAATATCTCTGAGCATCATTTTTAACGGTCCATGAGGTGTATGATCGCACAGACTTGTAATAAACTGTTTTTTTTGCATTAATTGCGGTGAGTATCCAGTACAATCTATAGTAAGCACACCATACCGAATGTATTCTACAAAAATACGCCTCACCTCCTGTTCTTTACCAGCAGCGATTGCCGCACTCAAAACCCACAAGATGGTTTCTTGCGTCTCAGATTGAAATGAAAGGGCTGAACAAACGATCAGAGCATCTTCTACTCTGTCATTTTTCAGAAGATGATAAATGCATTCTTCTAGGCACAACTTCTCAGAGTCCGGTTCTTTCAAAGACGCGATTGATTTTAACTGATAACAGACAGACTCTTTGTACGTTGTCTTCTCTTTCAAAAGGGTGAACATTTCTTCGATAACTAGATATAATCCGGTAGAATCTTTTATGTTCTTCAGGAATAATACTTCATCATCTACAGGAAGAACAGAATATTTTGATACACCACGCTTTTTTTCACTTCTGCAACGAATGAATTTGACTATATCTTCGGCATTGATGAGCACATAGTTTATCAATTCCTGAATTCGGTATGTAGGACCATATATTCCAGTCATAGGTGTAGCGATCAATTTTTCAAAGAGACACCGCTTTAGTGCTTCTTTGTGTTTGGTTTCCAGAAGATCTCCCTCTTTTTTTAAGTAATGTAAGACATATGCGGAAAAAGAATCGAGAATCTCTGAGTCCACGGCATCATAATAGTGTAATATTTCTAGAGAATAGGTAGTAAAAATATCATAATTGCCAAGATTTGATGAGAGCACCCATAGATTCCTCAGGATCATCTTGTGTACGTCTTTATTTCCTGTTTTGATCAGTTTCTCTAACCAATCTCGTGTCTTGGCCTCGTCAGGGGGATGTCTTGCCATTGACCATATAAACAAGTTAGTTCTTCTATCATCAACTTCTGGAAGAACTTTCAAAATATCATCTGCAAGATACTCTAGATGCACAGGATCATATTCGCACAATCCGAGATCAATAGCGTTTTGAAACTCAAGGGGCAATTCATTCCAGATCCCGAGATTGCCGCGTATCTCACAGAATATTTCCGGGCATTTTGCAACCCATGTTCTCATAAGCTCTTCAAAATGTTGAAGATTCAGTTTTGCACGTTCACGGTATGCTTGGGGTTCTTTAAGGAGCGTAATGACAGAAGATGCCGTGGAATATTTAATGGAAAGGTAGTTATCCAGAATATACTCATAGAATTCGTTCATTACATCTTCATCATCGAAATCTGTGATATTGAAATACCATTCTGATCTCTCCTCTTTTTCAGAGGGAATTGTATCGGGATCAAAGGAAAGAAGATTTATTCGAGAATAGAATAAGAACCCATAGAGGATATAGTCCATTGGGCGTGCAAATATGGTGAGAAGCCTCTCAGCATCTTCTGTACCCGAGTATCCACGCCACCACCACTTTAAGAGAAGACTTTCGATGTCACTTAGTACGCCATAATCATTTTCATGGGAGATTAATCGGTCGATTTCTGCTATTACTTCTCTCCGTTCATCTGCAACTCTCACAGACAAAGGTGTTTTAGTTTCCCCGTAGTGCAGTCCGATATTTTCGCAAACCTCAATACTTTTTCGCCTGATATTAACAGATGGATGAGAGAGCATTCTCTTGAGAATTGAGATCGCATGGTCGCGAGTTTGAATAACAGCAGGAGTATCTGGGAGTGGTCGCCTGCCGATGGTGATTGTAGCAAACGAGGGGGAATAAAAAAATTCATGATCAACCTGTAAGGTCTTAGATAACGCCTCCCCAAGTGCAAGTATGGAAAATTCATTGTTTCCGTCAAGCCTGTTCTCTAAAAGTGTTAGCGTATCACATATACTCTCAAGTGTATTGGTAAACGGAGAAACGGTTTCTGAAACAAGTGATTCAATCTTGTAATTACTATACGATCCCTCAGGCACTTTTTTGTGGACATGATCTAGAAGGTCGAAAATGTCTTCCTTGCATACATCCGTTTGCATCAATATGGATATTATGGGTCCATAATGATCCGTTGTTAAGGGGAATTCATAGTGGGAGAAAAATAATCTGGTGGTATCTTCCGGAATCGGCGTGTTGATATAAGTATAGATAAGATCAAGCGATTCTCCAAGAACGATGTAACAGAATCGAGATAGAGACTCCAGATTTTTTTGTCTGAAATAGCCAGGAGTCTCCTTTGCCTCTTGTATTTTCTGAGAGATCCATGTCCGATAATAATCCAGAATAACATCGATTTTACAATACTTTGACGCTGCTTCCAGATTCGCAAGAATTTTTCCTTCGATATATGGGCCCCAATAGTCTATCCATTTTTTTAAACAACCCGAATCCTGCAGATGTTCTATCCCGTGAGCGAGATAGAGATCACCTTTCATATCGGGGTTGAAGCGAGTGGAGAATCCTGGTTGTCGGAGAACGCCTTTTTTTTCGAGTGAAACGATTTTAGCAAGGATTGTTTCTTCTGAAACTCCGTATTTTCCTGCCAGCATCGATAGAATACTCCGATCACCCTTCTGAAATGGTGCGATCAATGCTAGATCCGCCAAGAAATTTTTACCACTCCCCTCGTCGAATTCAGGAGTGAGTGATGGAAACGCCTCCGATTCCAGATCATTAGCAAATTTTTGTCGATGTTCTTCAACGGAAATTTCTGGATTCCCCGTGATAGTATTTCCAGCCCATACGATCAGATATGGGTTTGAAAATGTCGTAACGATGATATCCTCTTTTTTGTGAGTCTCGCCACCAAGGGTGAACCGTAATAATTTCTTGAGATCATCTTTATTCCAGTCCTCAAGTTCCACTACTCTGGCAATATTAGCGCTACCTGTGCCCCTCAGAATCGTATGAATGCTCTGGAGACCAGCAGTCCTAGAAGAGAGAATGACTTTTACATCTGAGGAATGGTTGCGAACATAGGCAAAAAGTGGAACCAATTCTTTAGACCACCGGTCTGCATCGTCAAACAGTAGAAGATATTTTTTGCCTGCTTTCAACTCGTTGGAAAGAGCCTTTTCCATCTCAGGAGAATCTGGCGTTATTGAGAGGACAGAATACTCTGGATGTTTTTCTTCGAGAACAAATGCAATGTGCCGAAGCAGATGAGACTTTCCGAAACCTCCCGGCGTATGGAATACTAAAATCTTGCTGAAATTGTCATTTAAAAACTCTTCTGCTATATCCGAGTAATGGACTGTCCGTTCTAATGGAGTTCCACCAGTGAGGGGCAGAAGATGGGGTTCAACACGGGAGAAATACTCTCTCCAATGAATGAGTTTATGTACGGATTCATATCTCATCCATTTGTGCCGCAATTCATCAAGGCAGTCCTTGGCGGCCATATTTCCTTGTGCGACTAACTCAGAAAGAACCGAGACGCAGGAACAAATCAGTATCCGAAATAACTTCTGAGCAAGTTCAGGATTTGAGGATTCAGGAATTGGATCACACTCTCTGAAGATTTTAACAAAATCTTCTTCAAGCTCTGATATTTCCTGCCGATTCAGTTTGAATATTTGTTCTATAAGGGTGGTCACGGGTTCAGATGAAAAAAATGTACTAACTGCTGCAGTATCGATATTTGGGATCGTTTCAAAGTCTATTTCCTCTTTTAATTGGGTTTCAAAATCTATTTTTTTGACCCAATCACGGATTTCGGATTCGCGCAAAACACTTCCCAAAAGAATTTTACTTGCCCCTTTTATCGATGCTTCAACTATGGTATTCTCAATGATTCCTAGATCCATCCCCTACTCCTGTTTTTGTGTTTAATTATTCATTAAAATAAATAATTGCATTTGCGTGCGTTCGGGAGGAGCATTATCTAAAATAGTCGCGAGTACTAAGACACAGAAGAAATCCTTGGTTGGGAGGTGTTGCTGTAGGGATCTTGAAAACAAGAAAAACTTCAAGAACCTGCCACAATCAAAAATCGAAGGCTCACTTGATACAATGAGAGAGCATTGCCTTTGTGAGAATTTCTACAAAGCACAAATCCACATCTTCTACAATCCTCTCTCCGAAAATACTTCACCATCACTGAATGTGAAAAACATCCCGCGTCTCCCTACCGGAGACCCCATAATAAAAAAATTATGAAATGGTGAGAGTCCCTGCCACCCGCAGGTTCCCGCCCTCCAGGTAGGTGACGACCGCCTTCGAACCCGGCATATAGACCAGGTCCTTTTCGAGTTCGAGGGAGATCTTCACCGACCGTCCGTCGGCCTCGGCCGAGGTGACGCGGGAGGGGATGAACTGCATCCAGTGGCCGACATGGAGGACCATGCCCTCGGTGATCGGCGTCTTCCAGAAGGGCACGAGGTCCAGGGTGCCGGTCACGGAGGTCGCACACCGCAGGGAGGAGTCGTTCGTGAGGACATAGCCCCGGTCGAGTTCTTCAGCCTCGACGTTCTTGAGGGCGAGGCCGACGCGGTCGCCGGCGTCCGCCTCCTCGAAGTCCTCGTCATGCTTCTGGATCGACCGCACGAGCGCGGTCTTCGCCGTCGGGAGCACCTTGAGGTTGTCGTGCTTGCGCAGGTGGCCGTCCGCGACGCACCCGAGAATCACGGTCCCGATGCCGCGGACATTGAAGAAGTGGTCGATCGGGATGACGCAGGTCTTCTTCGGGTCGGCAAGGGAACGCTCGATCGCGGTCTGCTCTGTCTGCTCAAGGAGGCGCTCGCGCAGGTCGACGAGGTCGTCCTCGACGCACTCGTACCCCTCCAGCAGCGTCCCCTTCAGGAGGGGCCTGATCTGGTCGGGCGCGATATAGTTGCGGAGGACGAAGTAGCCCTTCTTCACGCCCGCTGCCTGGAGCATGAGCAGGTACTCGCCGAAGGTCGCGTTCAGGGCGTCGACGACGACGACGGCCGCGTCCGCAAGGGTTGCGGCGTAGAAGAGCGGGGCGAGACGCTCAGGGTACCGGGTCGGTTCGATGAACGTCACCGTGTGCGCACCCTTTTTCAGGTTGTAGAAGGTGATGTCGGTGCTCGTCCCCTTTTTTCCGAGATCCTTTGCGTATCCTGCAGGGCCGAATACCGCTACAGTAAGGTTCGCCATATAGAGGTATTGGCGTGAGAGGGGGATAATGCTTCTCGAAGGGGGCGGGATCATGACGACAGACGTTTATAGCCGGGCACCGATTGACCGCTGAGGTGCAGCACATGACCCGGCGACTCGGTGAGGCTGAGGGCTACGCCCTCCTGACGAGGTATGGCATCCCGGTGCCCCGCCATGCCGTTGCAGGGGACAGAGAGGGGGCGGCGGACGCGGCCGACGCCATCGGCTACCCGGCCGTCGTCAAGGTCGTCTCCCCGGACATCATCCACAAGTCCGACGCGGGAGGGGTGCGGACAGGCGTGCGGAGCCGCAAGGAGGCGATGGAGGCGTACGACGCAATCCTCGCCGCCGTCTCCGAGCGGCACCCCGGCGCCGCGGTCGAGGGCGTGATCGTCGAGGAAGAGGTCGGAGGCGGGCAGGAGTTCATCGTCGGCGGGGTGACAGACCCGGCCTTCGGGAAGGTGCTCACCTTCGGGTCGGGCGGCGTCCTCGTCGAACTCCTGAGGGACGTCGGGTTCTCCGTCCTCCCGGCAGGGGAGGAGAGGATCAGGGAGATGGTCCGCGGCATCAGGGGCTACCCCTTGATCGCGGGCTACCGCGGCATGCCGCCCCTCGACGAGGAAGCGCTCGTCACTGCGGTCGCCGGCGCGGCACGGATGTTCATGGCGGAGGAGAGGGTCGCGGAGTTCGACATCAACCCTCTCGTCCTCAGGGAGGATGGGGCGTGCGCCGTGGACGCGAGGGTCATCATCGGAGAGGAAAAACCTGTGGCGGCGGAGATCGGCGAGAGACCTCCCTTCGCCCTCCCGGCACCGACATCCGTCGCCGTCATCGGCGCCTCCCCCGAACCCGGGAAGGTGGGGTATGCCCTGACGAGGAACCTCCTCTCCTTCCCGGGAAAGTTCTGGCCCGTAAACCCGAAGCATGCGACCGTCCTCGGGCGGACGGCCTACCCCTCGGTCCTCGCCGTCCCCGACGAGGTGGACGTCGCCGTCGTGGCGGTGCCGGCGCCGATCGTCCCCGCCGTCCTCGGGGAGTGCGCGGAGAAGGGGGTGCCCCTCGCCGTGATCATCTCCGCGGGGTTCTCGGAGAGCGGAGCGGAGGGGAGGGAGAGGGAGGAGGAGGTGAAGAGGATCGCGGCGGCGACGGGCATCAGGGTGCTCGGGCCGAACTGCCTCGGCATCATGCTCCCGGCCGAAAAGGTCAACGCCACCTTCGACCCCATCACCCCGAAACCCGGCCATATCGGTTTCCTCTCCCAGAGCGGCGCCGTGATCACGACAGTCGCCGACTGGAGCATCCCGGCGGGCATCGGCTTCTCCGCGGTCGTCAGCGTCGGCAACCAGGCCGACCTCGGCTTTGCCGACCTCCTCCCGGCCGTCGCCGCCGTGCCCGGGACGCGGGCCGTCATCCTCTATGTCGAGGAGATCAGGGACGGACGGCGCTTCCTGGAGGCGGCGAAAGCGGTAACCGCGGAGGTGCCTGTCATCGCCATGAAGTCGGGAGCGTCGGAGAGGGGGAAGGCGGCGGCCTCCTCCCACACCGGTTCCCTCGCCGGGTCGTACGCCGTCTATGCCGCCGCCTTCAGGGAGGCAGGGATACTCCTCGCCGGTTCCCTCGAAGAGGCCTTCCAGCTCGGCGAACTCCTGGCGTCGGAGGGCTATCCCACGGGGGATCGGTGCGTCGTCATCTCGGGCGCCGGGGGTTTTGCCGTCCTGGCGGCGGACTACGCGGAGAAGCACGGCGTCCCCCTCCCGCCGCTCCCACCCGGGATCCGCGACGCCCTCGACGCCTTCCTCCCCTCGATCTGGAACCGGACAAACCCGATGGACATCATCGGCGACGGCGGGGCCACGCGCTTCGCCCGCGTCTTCGACGTCATGATCGCACGGCAGGACCTCTGGGACGTCGCCTGCGTCGTCAGCGTCCCCTCGGCCGTCCTGAACCCGGTCGAACTCGCTCACGAGATCGTCAGGTTCTCCCGGAACACCAGCAAGATGGTCGTCTGCTGCCTCCTCGGCGGCGAGAGCATGAAAGGCGCGGTGCGTATCCTGAAAGACCACTGCGTCCCGAACTTCCCCGAGATCGAGGACTCCTTCAGGGCCGTCGGGACGGTCCTCGCCGCGGGACGGCGGGGGAGCGGGACGGCACCCCCCTGCGATATCGAAAGGAGCGACTGAGATGGGCGGCACCGCACGGCGACGCTCGGAGAAGGCAGGCCTTCCGCCGGGGTCTCTCGTCTATGTCGGGGACACCGGGCAGGAAAGGACGGAGATCGACGTCATCGACTACACCCGGGAGGAGATCAGGGAGGAGGCCGGCATCGGCGTCGATGGCATCCTCCCGTACCTGGAGAGGGAGTCGGTCACCTGGATCAATGTGACCGGCCTCAAGGACACCGCCGCCATCGGGAGGATCGGCGAGATCTTCCGTCTCCACCCCCTCGTTCTTGAGGACATCCTCAACACGGAACAGCGGCCGAAGACCGAGGAGTACGACGGGACGATCTATATCATCCTGAAGATGATCGGCTACTCGGCAGACGGCGACCTGGTGGACGAGCAGATCAGCCTTGTCCTCGGCAAAAATACCGTCATCTCCTTTCAGGAGAGGCAGGGCGACGTCTTCGACCCGGTGCGGGAGCGGATCCGGGCGGGCAAGTGGCGGGCCCGGCGACCAGGCGCCGACTACCTCGCCTATGCCCTCGTCGACGCTATCGTGGACAGTTATTTCTCGGTGATGGAGACCTTCGGCGAGAAGATCGAGGCGGTGGACGACGTCCTCATCGAGAACCCGGACCCCGACGTGATCAGGGCGATCCAGGAGGTGCGACGCGACCTCCTGTACCTCCGGAAACGGATCTGGCCGCTGAGGGAGGTGATATCCTCCCTCGAACGGACGGACTCGCCCCTCTTCGCCGACCAGACAAAGGTCTATCTCAGGGACGTCTACGACCACACCGTCCAGGTGATCGAGACGCTGGAGACCTACCGGGACATGGGGGCCGGGATGCTCGATATCTATCTGTCGAGCACGAGCAACCGCATGAACGAGGTGATGAAGGTGCTGACGATCATCGCCACCATCTTCATCCCTCTCAGTTTCATCGCAAGCGTCTTCGGCATGAACTTCAGGCAGATGCCGGAACTGGAGTGGGAGTTCGGGTACTACACTTCCCTGGTCCTGATGGCCGTCGTCGCCCTCGGCATGCTCCTCTATTTCAGGAGGAAGAGGTGGATATGACAGTGAAGGAGAGACGAAGATGAAGAAAGTCCTGATCAACGCACGAAAGGAGGACTACGAGAATCTCTCCCTCCTCCTCGAAGGGATCCACCATGTGGTCCTCCGGGAGGACGGGATCTACGAGGTCAAACTCTTTCTCCCTGACAACGACCTCGACCCCTTCATCGAGAAGGTCAGGCCCCTCCTCGACCTGCGGTATAGAGAGAACCTCATCGAGGTCTCCTCGCCGGACTTCGTCATCTCGCCGTACCTCAAGAGGGTCGAGGAGAAGACGGAACAGCCGGAAAAGACCCCGATCGAGGAGCTCCTCGACACCACCCGGCCGTACCAGAGGCTTGACGCGGGAAAACTCGTCCTCACCTCGATCGCCGGGATCATCGCCCTGACCGGCCTCTTTCTCAACAATGTGGCGGTGATCATCGGGGCGATGCTCCTCTCCCCGATCCTGGGGCCCATCTACGGCTTCGCGATCAACATCTCGATCGGGAAGGTGCGTGACGGCCTCCAGAGCATCCTTGTCCTTGCAGCGCTCCTCTCCTGCGTCTTCGCCCTCTCGGCCGCGACGACCTACCTCCTCCACTTCGTGACGCCACTCTCCATCACGCCCGAGATCCTCTCCCGCACCGTCGTCAGCCCGATCTACATCGTCATGGCCGTCCTCCTCGGGTTCGCCTCGGTGCTCGCCCTCGCACGCGGGATGTCCGACCTCATCGCGGGCGTTGCGATCGCCGCCGCCCTCCTGCCCCCGACGGCGGTGATGGGCATCTCCCTCGTCCTCATCAGGGAAAGCCTCCTCCCCTCGACGGTTCTCGTCCTGGAGAACGTCATCGGGATGATGGCCGGGGCCCTGATCGCCACCCTCTCCCTGCAGATAGGTTCGCGGGCATATTACGAGCAGATCGCCGCGAAAAAGTACATCGCACGGACGGCCGTCCTCATTATCATCCTGATCGCCCTCCTCTTCGGGCTGAGCATCCTCCTCTCCACCCCGCCGATCTGAGATGGGGAGAAACCCTATATCACATGGCGCCGTCCGGCACCTATGGCCGGGATATCAGCAGAGGTCGTCGAGGCGCGTTTTCCCCTTCTCTCCGGGCATTCTCTCGAAGGAAGGAAGGTGATCCTGCCCAAGGACCTGAAGGGGATGGTCGCCCTGATCGCCGTGGCCGTGCAGAGGGGGGCCCAGCCCATGATCGACTCGTGGCGGACGCCTTTTGAGGAGGAGTTTGCGGGCGATCCGGGAATGGCATTCTATGAGGTGCCGGTGATCGAGAAAGAGAACGAACTCTTTCTCGGGGGCGTGATCAATGCGGGGATGCGGGAGGGCATCGATCCTGCGAAGTACGGCTCTATCATCACCGTCTTTGAGAACACGAAGCGGATCAGGAAGGTGCTCGGGATGGACGATCCTTCCCGCGCCTACCTGTACCTCCTCGACCAGGAGGGAACGGTCAGGTGGAGAGTGTCGGGATTTGCGGACAGAGGGGGGATTGAAGAAATCATTGCCGTGACACGGAGGCTTGCCGGTCCGTGGGGCGGGAGGAATATTTAACAGCAATGAACGATACCCGTGCATCAGGTGACTGAGATGAGGACCGGAGCGGTTGCGGTGGTCGTCGTCTGCGCCGCCGTCGTCCTGGCCGCAGGGTGTGCGGGAGTGCCGGGACAGGGGGGGCAGACGGCCGTCGTCGGGGCAAAGACCTTCAACGAACAGTACATCCTCGCCGAGATGATCGCCCTTCTCCTGGGGGAGGAGGGCTATGCCACCGAGGTGAAGGCGAACATGAACGACGCCACCCTCTATGAGGGGATCAGGAAGGGGCAGGTGGACGTGTATGTAGAGTACACCGGCACAGCTTACTCGCAACTCCTCAAAATCCCCCCGATGACGGAGTGGAACCCCGACACCGTCCACGACAAGGTGAAGGCCGGGCTTTCCGCCGAAGGGGTCACTGTCCTCTCGAAGGTCGGGTTCAGGGACGACTACACCGTCGCCGTGCCCGAGGCATGGGCCGGGGAGAAGAACGTGACGACGATCTCCGACCTCGCTCCCCATGCCGGGGAGATGGTCCTCGGCACCGATTATGTCTTCCCGAACAGGGAGGACGGCCTCCCGCAACTGGCAAAGGTGTACAATTTCACCTTCGGGGAGGCGAGGCAGATGGCGCCGACCCTGATGTACGAGGCGATCAAAAACGGCGAGGTGGACGCCATAACGCCGTACACCACCGATACGCGGGTGGACCTGTACAAACTCCGCATCCTTGAGGACGAGAAGTCGGCCTTCCCGCCCTATCACGCGATCATCCTCGCGAACGACCGGATCGCGGGGGACCAGAAAGCGACCGCGGCCCTCGCCGTCCTCTCCGACAGGATCGACGCCGAAAAGATGCGGCAGTTGAACTACCAGTTCGACGTCGAGAAGAAGGACGCCCGGCAGATCGCCCGCGACTATCTCGTCGCGGAGGGCCTGATCGCAGGATAGGGCCTGCCCTTCCCCCCATGCCGCACCAGAGGCTCTTCGAGCGGATCGAAAGGGTCGAGATATCTGGCCTCACGAAGACATACGGCAGCAGGTACGCCGTCAGGGACCTCGACCTCACGGTCGTCGGCGGCGAACTCCTCATCCTGATCGGGGCGAGCGGGTCGGGAAAGACGACGACCCTCCGGATGATCAACCGCCTGATCGAACCCGACCGGGGGAGCGTCCACATCAACGGCGTCGATGTCGGGGGAGTCGATGCGGTGGCCCTCAGGCGGAACATCGGCTACGTGATCCAGCAGATCGGCCTCTTTCCCCATATGAGCGTCGGGGAGAATGTCGGGATCATCCCGACCCTCGAGGGATGGCCGAAGGAGAAGGTGAGGGAGAGGGTCGAACACCTCCTCGGCCTCGTCGACCTCCCGCCCGAGACCTATGCCGGCCGCTCACCGCGCGAACTCTCGGGCGGGCAGCAGCAGAGGGTGGGACTGGCCCGGGCGCTGGCGATGGACCCCCCTCTTCTCCTGATGGACGAACCTTTCGGCGCGCTTGACCCGATACTCAGGAAACAACTCCAGGACGAGTTCAAGAGGATCAAGCACGACCTGGGGCGGACGATCGTCTTCGTCACCCACGACATCGACGAGGCCTTCGCCCTCGGGGACAGGGTGGCGGTCATGCACGACGCCCGCCTCGTGCAGGTCGGCACGCCCGAAGACCTCATCCTCTCTCCGGCGTCGGATATCGTCGCGCATATGGTGGGCGCCGACAGGAAGTTCCGGTATCTCGACACTCTCTCTGTCAGGGACCTGATGACACCTGTGCTGGCGCGCTATCTCTTCGACGGCGCCACACCTGTCCTCTCGGCCCTCGAGACGATGATGAGGGAGGACACCGGCGTCGCCATCGTCATGGAGGCGGGCGGGGTCGCGGGCACGGCGACGCGGCGCGACGCCTTCACGAGGCGTCATGATGAGGGGGGCCTTGTCGGGATCGCCGCGATGCCGCGGGTCTTCGCGCCCGGCGACGCGGCGGCCGCGGCCCTCGGCGACCTCAAAGAGGCGGGTGCGTCCTTCGGTCTGGTCATGAAAGGGGAGAGGCCTGTCGGCCTCTTCCTCGCGGACGAGGTGCTGATGAGGCTGATCTGATGGACGCCGCGGCCTCTCTTCTCTCTGTCTGGCAGGCGTACGACCTCACGGCACGGACAGTCGAGCACCTGGGCATGTTCGCCGTCGCCCTTGCCGTCTCGATCGTCGTCGGCGTCGCCGTCGGCGTCCTCCTCTTCAGGTACGAACGCCTCTCCGGCCCGGGCTTTGCGGCGCTCAACGTCCTGGAGACCGTGCCAGACCTCGCCCTCCTCGTCCTCCTCATCCCTCTCGTCGGGATCGGGGCGGTGCCGACGGTCGTCGCCTGCATCCTCTACTCTGTGCTGCCGATCGCCAGGAACACCCATGCCGGCCTGACAGGCGTCGGCCCCGACGAGATCGGGGTGGCCGAGGCCCTCGGCCTCACCGAGAGGGAGGTCCTGCTCCATGTCCGCATCCCCCTCTCCCTCCCCCTCGTCGCCGGGGGGATCAGGATCGCCGTCGTCTTCACGATGGGCGTCGTCACCCTCGGCGGACTGATCGGGGCGGGCGGCCTCGGGGTCCCCCTCCAGACAGGGATCTTCAACAACATCCCTGAACTGATCCTGGTCGCCGGCCTCTGGGTCGGCGTCCTCGCGGTCCTCTCGGACGGCATTGCCGGGTGTGTCGAGCGCCGCCTCGAACGGAGGTATGGCCGGTGGTAGCCGTCGAGACGGTCGTCGCGGCGACGCTCCAGCACGTCGTCCTGGCGTACGCCGCACTCCTCATCGCGGTCGGCATGGCTCTGCCCCTTGCCGTCCTCTCCCTCTCCTCCCGCACGGTGGCGGCGGTGGTGATGGCCGCCGCAAACCTCGCCCAGGCGATACCCGGCCTGGTCGTCGTCGCCTTTGTCGTGCCCCTCCTCGGCATCGGGTTCTACCCGGCGATCGTCGTGCTCGTCCTCCGGGCCCTCCTCCCGATCGTCAAGAATACCTGGATCGGCCTCTCGACGGTGGACCCCGGGATCATCGACGCGGCGACCGGCATCGGCATGACAGACAGGCAGATCACCCGGCACATCAGGTTTCCCCACGCCTATCCGGCCTTCTTCGCCGGGGTCAGGTTCGCCGCAGTCCTCACGAACAGCGTCGCCGTCCTCACCGCGATCATCGGGAGCGGCGGTCTCGGCGGACTGGTCTTCGAGGGCCTCGCCGGCAGCAACATGATGACCCTCTGTGCCGGCGCCCTGCCGGCGGTCCTGCTGGCCATCGCGGTCGACCTCCTCATCTCCGTCCTGGAGAGGCGGGTCGAGGGGGGGGGGGGCGGGGGGTAGAGAGAAGGGAATGAGGGGGGG
>NZ_JAQVNX010000038.1 GCF_028702905.1 Methanofollis sp. | reverse complement strand
AAGGCGGGGATCGGGCAGTCGACTGTCGTCGGCATCGGCGGCGACCCTGTCATCGGCCAGACCTTCGCAGACGTCCTGGCCCGCTTCGAGGATGACCCCCTGACAGAGGCCGTCGTCCTCATCGGCGAGGTCGGCGGCAACCTTGAGGAGGAAGGGGTCAGGTCGACCGACCTGCCCATCGTCTCCTATATCGCCGGCGTCACGGCCCCGCCGAACAAGCGGATGGGCCATGCCGGTGCGATCATCGAGGGCGGCGAAGGCGACGCACGTTCCAAGATCGAGAGGCTGAAAAAGATGGGTGTGGCGGTTGCCTCGCGGCCGTCCGAGATCCCGGGCATGATCCGTGGCTTACTATGAATGACGAACTGCTGATGCGGGTGGCCGCCGAGATCGCGGAGGATATCGGGGCGAAGGCGATCGTCTCCTTCACCCGCCCCTGCACCTGTCTCTCCCGCGTGCCTCTGATCTGGGTGCAGGACCTCCAGCTCGACATCCTGAAAGACCTCTCGATGAACGAGATCGTCTCGGTCTGCGAGCAGCACATGCTCGACGCGGCCGTGCAGATCTATCTCACCCGCCGTTTCGAGGACGGCAACGTCGTCGCGGTCTTCCCGTACGCGATCCTGGTCTACGACCTCGAACGCGCCAAAAACTTTGTCGACCTCAGGAACTACGAAGACATCGTCCCCAGGGAGGTGATGTACGCCGTCCTCAACCTGGCGATGGAGATCGCGATCGAGGGGCGGGAGGGCCGGAGGATCGGCACCGCCTTCATCATCGGCGACGACGAGGAGATCGGCCGCCACTCCCACCAGGCGATCCTGAACCCGTACAAGGGGCACGACGCAGCCTTCAGGGACATCAAGAACCACGAAAACTGGGAGAGCGTCAAGGAGTTCGCCCAGCTCGACGGCGTCTTCGTCGTGAACAGGAACGGGCTGATCTGTGCGGCTGGGAGGTACCTGGACGCGAATGCGAAGGACGTCAACCTCCCCGGCGGCCTGGGCGGGCGGCACAGGGCGACGGCGGCGATCACCAGACTGATCCCCGCAGTCGGCATCACCGTCTCGGAGAGCGGGGGCCTGGTCAGGGTCTTCAGGGACGGGGCGTGCACGATCACGATCCGGTCCGAGATCAGGGTCACCGGGTAAAATTTCTTTTTTTCGTCGTTGAACTCACGCTTCTACGATTCTGAGCAACGTTCCAGAATAATGGCTTTGTAACGCCCTCCCCCCCTGCTCCCCCGCGCGATGGCCGCCCCGGTACGGCGAGGTCCGATTATTACCTGTAAGAATATGTCGCCCCTCCTTCTTTTCCTGGCAGAAATACCCATTTTTCTGTAACAGGGCGATCGGGCCGCTTTGGGGGCAACAACCATACGCAGGCGGAATTATAGAAACCGTTAAATGAGACTCGATCCTTGTAATTATTCATAGAGATGAGGGATCGGATGATCAGAAACATCAAGGTTGAGCGGCTGGAGCAGACCCCGATAGAGAACCAGCGGATCGAACTGATTGAACGCAAGTGCATCGGTCACCCCGACAGCATCGCCGACGGCGTTGCGGAGGCCGTTTCGAGGGCTCTCTGCAAGGCGTACCTCGAAGAGTGCGGCGTCTACCTCCACCACAACACCGACCAGGGCGAGATCGTGGCCGGCGAGTCCATCCCCCACTTCGGCGGCGGGAAGATCGTCAAGCCCATCTACGTCCTCCTCACCGGCAGGGCGACGAAGACCTTCGACGGGATCAACATCCCGGCCGACTCGATCGCCGTCGAGGCGGCACGCTCCTACATCAAGAGCATCATCCCCATCCTGAACCTCGAGCGCGACGTCATCGTCGACTGCCGGATGGGGACCGGTTCGACCGATCTCCGTGACGTCTTCAAGGTCTGCGGCGGCTCGGCGATCATGCGTGCCAACGACACCTCCTTCGGCGTCGGCCACGCCCCCTTCAGCGAGACCGAGAGCCTCGTCAAGGGCGTCTCCGACTACCTCGACACCGTCTATCGGCCGAAGAACCCGGCGATCGGCACCGACGTGAAGGTCATGGGCCTGCGTGACGGCGACGCGATCACCCTCACCCTTGCCGTGGCGATGGTCGACCGCTACCTCGCTGACATCGGCGAATATGTCGAGACGGTCGAACGACTCAAGGAGACGATCACCGAGATCGCCCCGCGGTTCACGACCCGCAAGGTCCACGTCGACGTGAACACCGCCGACGACCTCACGGCAGGCAGCGTCTTCCTGACCGTCAACGGCACCTCCGCCGAGATGGGCGACGACGGCTCTGTCGGCCGCGGCAACCGCTGCAACGGGCTGATCACGCCGAACAGGCCGATGAGCATGGAAGCGACGAGCGGCAAGAACCCGATCAACCACATCGGCAAGATCTACAACCTCCTTGCGACCCAGCTCGGCAACACCTGCGTCGCCGAAGTGGACGGCATCGAGGAGATCTATGTCCGCCTCCTCTCCCAGATCGGTCACCCGGTCGACCAGCCGCTCGTGGCGAGCGCGAAGGTCATCCCGAAGCCGGGCTACGACATGAAGACGATCCAGCCCGCCGTCGAGGCGATCATCGACACCGGGCTTGAGAACATCTGCGACATCACCGAGAAGGTCGTCAGGGGCGAACTGAACACCTTCTAAACCGATCATTTTTTGCGTACACATTTCCCATCCCTTCAGGGAGAGAATAGATGACTGATCCTACTCGTATACGTCTTGCAATCCCGAATAAAGGACGGATTGCACAACCGATCAGGGACCTCGTGGAAAAGAGCGGGATCCACCTCATCGACGGCGGCGAGCGCAAGCTCATCGCAAAGACGGTGGACCCCGAGATCGAGGTGCTCTTTGCCCGCCCGATCGATATCCCCGAGTATGTGGCGAACGGCGCCGCGGATATCGGCATCACCGGCCGCGACATGGTGATGGAGCGCGGCTCCATTGTCGA
Organism: Methanofollis sp.; assembly: GCF_028702905.1. Classification (NCBI taxonomy): domain Archaea; kingdom Methanobacteriati; phylum Methanobacteriota; class Methanomicrobia; order Methanomicrobiales; family Methanomicrobiaceae; genus Methanofollis; species Methanofollis sp. The sequence continues at coordinate 15,878 of NZ_JAQVNX010000038.1, read as the reverse complement.
CGAACTCCTCGACCTGAAGATGGGCGGGGCGACCCTGGTGGTGGCCGTGCCCGAGGACGCAAAGGTGGAGGGGTACGCCGACCTCGCCGGGGCGAAGGTGGCGACTGAGTTCCCGACCATTACGAAGACCTTCTTCGAGAACCAGGGCATCTCGATATCTGTCGTCCCGGTCGGCGGCGCCTGCGAGGCGACGCCCTATCTCGGCATCGCCGACGCCATCGTCGACCTGACGAGCACAGGCACCACCCTCCAGACAAACAGGCTGCGCATCCTCGGCGAGGTGCTGAGGTCGAGCACCCTGGTGATTGCAAACCCTGTCTCCCGCACTGAGAAGCAGGAGAAGATCCAGGAGGTGCTCCTGGCCCTGGAGAGCGTGGTGCGGGCTAAGGGGCAGTGCTATATTATGATGAATGCCCACAGGGACGCCCTGCCCGAGATCGAGAGCGTCCTTCCCGGCCTCGGCGGCCCGACTGTGATGGATGTGGCGTCGAGGGAGGGCCTCGTGGCCGTGCACGCGGTTGTCAAGGAGGAGTGCGTCTATCAGTTGATCACCCAGCTCAAGCGGGCTGGCGCCCGCGACATCCTGGTGATGTCGATCGAAAGGATGATCCCCTGAGTGCCTATGATGGTCTTTCCCGCAGTCGATATCCTCAATGGCCAGTGCGTCCAGCTGGTGCAGGGCAAACGAGAGAGTGCGGTCGCCTACGGCACGCCTCTTGAAAATGCGCGGCGCTGGCTTGACGCCGGGGCCGACGCCCTCCACGTGATCAACCTGGACGGTGCCTTTGGCAGCGCGCAGGCGAATGTGCGCGAGATCCGGGAACTGATCCAGGAGACCGGCGTCTTTGTCGAACTCGGCGGCGGGATCAGGAGCCGCGAGGACGCGCGGGCCTGGCTGGAGGTCGGCGTCGGCCGCGTGATCCTGGGGACGGTCGCGGTCAGGGAGCCAGAGATCGTCCGCGACCTCTCCCTGGAGTTCGGCCCCGAGCAGGTGATGGCCGGCGTGGACGCACGGGGAGGCCGGGTCGTCATCGAGGGCTGGGAGGAGGAGGCGGGCGACTACCTTTCATGGGCCGAGCATTTCGAGATGCTCGGCGCGGGGTCTCTTCTCTTCACGAACGTGAGTGTGGAGGGGCTCTGCAAGGGTATCGACCCCGAACCGGTCAGGCGCCTTCTAGAGCGCACTGACCTCCCGGTCGTCGTTGCCGGGGGAGTGACGACGCCGGCCGACGTGAGGGCTCTCAGGGACCTCGGTGTCTCCGGCGTGGTGCTCGGTTCGGCCCTGTACAGCGGGAAGATCACGATCAAAGAGGCACGGGAGGCGGCACAATGAGGATTGGAGAGATCAAGAGAGAGACGAAGGAGACGAAGATAGACCTGAGCATCGCGCTGGACAGGGAGGGTGGCGCCGATATCGCGACCGGCATCCCCTTCATGGACCACATGCTCAATTCGTTCGCACGGCACGGGGGCTTCGGCCTCTCCATCCGTGCGAAGGGCGACCTTGAGGTGGACGCCCACCACCTGGTGGAGGACCTCGGCATCGTCCTCGGCATGGCCCTCAAGGAGGCGGTGGGGGACGGCGCCGGGATCACCCGCTTTGCCGACGCCGCCATCCCGATGGACGAGGCCCTCGCCGATGTCGCGATCGACGTCGGCGGTCGGGGCTACCTGGTCTTCACCGGCGACTTCAACGGCCCCGCGGTCGGCGGGATCGACACGACCCTCTTCGAGCACTTCTTCTACAGCCTCTGCACCCGCGCCGGGGTCACGGCCCATATCAGGTTCTATGGCCGGAACGACCACCACATGGCCGAGGCGATCTTCAAGGCATTCGGCGTCGCCCTCGCTAAGGCCGTGGCGGTCGACCCGCGGCGGAGCGGCGTGCCGAGTACCAAGGGCACGCTGTAGGTCTCCAAGGCCATTTTCTTTTTTGCCGCACATAGGGGGCGATTCCTGCCATTTTACCGTCTGCCCCGTGTGTTTCCCTGAAACTTGCAGTGAAGACGATTTGCGAGGCCCTGTGTGCGCCAGGGACACCAGCCCGACTGCTATGGGCCAGGTTTGTCGTCGGGGTGTCCGGAGATCTCTTTTTTGGGTCTGGAGAATCGGGCATGAGTCGAGAGCACGCCCCGGGCATACTGCATGAAGAGTGTTTCATTGCAAACCCCGTGCTCGGGTCCAATGTAACTCCCTGATCCCATGAGGGAACGCGCGGGTACACCGCTTTCCCCACAGTCGAGGCCGGGGCGTAATCCCCCGGTACGTGACACCGATCCACCGCCTTCCCCATACAGTCCACCAGGGGTTTCACCCCCGGACCCCCTACTTAGGATAGGACCCGGGAAGACAGAACAGGAAACCCCGAAGAGGAGATTTCCGTCCAATCCTTATCCTAATGGGGAGTGTGAGCGGCATAGTCCCCTGGCACAGGCACGCCAGAAAAGGAATTTTCCAGAGCCATTTTTTCTTTCGATCGAGAGTCTTCAGTCCCCGGTTCTGGATCCCGTCGCGCCAGATCGGCGTCCGGTTCATCCACACCCGCAGTTTGTGCCAGAGCGCACGCTCTCCCGACAGCACTGAGGTAGACCGAAGACGGACACAAAAGACCCCCCATCCGGGGTTTGGAATAGAGACTACAAGAAAAGAGGGAGAACTCAGGCGGACTTTGCCGCGAGTTCAACATCCTCTTCCTTGATCGTCTTGCGGCCAGCGTGCTGGGCAAGGCGGTTTGCTTCCTTGGTCAGGTTGGCGATGTAGGCCTCAGCCTTTGCGACAAGGGCCGCAGCTGCATCGCTTCCAACTCTCTCAGCACCGTTCTTCTTTGCGATTCTGACAACCGCTGCAATAGGTAAGTCTGCCATGTCTAATTACCTCTAAATTATCAGTTCCTCGAAGACTATTTAAAGATTTCGTAACGATGCCGCAGGAAAGGCTTTCGATGGGTGTTTGGGGGGGGATTTATCGGGGAGGTGGATTTTGCATCGCATATCGTGCCCCAAAATAAATACCGATTATAATCGGGTTTTATTGGAAAAAAGCATCAGAAATCCGTTTTTTTCGGGCCGCTCATCGACGCGGCGAGGAGAACGGCACTCGTGTAGTCGGGAGAGGCGCGCGAGGTATCCACGAAAATTCTGTCGATATTGACCACCGGCGCCCCATGCCCGGATCCCTTCCCGAGAAACGTCAGCGTGCGGAAGATCAGGTTCCCCGATATCCCGTCAGGGGCGATGATCACACCGCACCTCCTGACCGCCTCCTCGATCAGGATCTCGCAGTGCTCCGCGTTGCCGAGGCGGGCCACCAGTTCTGCATCGGCAAGAGACCTGTCGACAGCCGGGTGGCGGCCGACATCGCCGAATCTCCCCCCCGAGAGGACCGCGACGCGCTCGGAGAGACCGAACGACCGGGCAATATCCCGCGCCTTCGTCACGAAGGCGAGTTTTTCCGCGACCGTCCACCCCTCGTCCACGCCCACCGGGGCGAGGAGGAACTGCACCCCGTCAGCTGTCTCCAGGAGTGCCACCCTCTCCAGGTGATCGGTATGGCAGGCCCTTTTCAGGCACCTGAGGGTCTCGTTGGCCGGCAGAGTCCCCCGCACCGCACCGTCGATCCTCCCTGCCATAAGGCCGGCGACGAGCGCCTCCTCGGGGCAGTCGCTCTCCCGGCACTCGGTCTCGTACCCGGCCATCACACCCGGCCGGCAGTAGCAGACGAGCCGCACTCGGTCTCCCACGCGCGCCGCTGTCCGCGCCACCTTTTCCGGGTCCCCCTCGACACCGATACCGATGATCATACCAGTTTTGCCGTGTCGATGATCCGCATGATCCCATCCTGCTTCAGGTCGAAGACAGAGGTGGTGGCCCCCTCATACGACACCGACAGGGAACTGGATTCGTTCACCCACCCGATCGGCCCGGCCGTCATCCCCGTCTCCTCGAAGAGACGGCAGACCTCCTCCGTGTTCTCGTCAGGGCAGGTGAGGATGAAGCCCATACCCGGGTACATCCTGACCCACTGCTCGAAGCTGAGATCATGGGCCTTCAGGTCTGGCCGCGGTATCGCCTCAAGCTCGATCTCCGCACCCTTCTGCGAGACTTCGAGGAGCATGCCGAGAGTGCCGATGAGGCCGGGGTTCGAGATGTCCTTTCCTGCGGTCACGAGATGCCTCTGGGCGAGTTCCTGCATCACGTGGATCTGTCGGCGCACCGTTTCGTCCGACTTCATCGTCACCGAGTCCCAGTTCGCCATGCAGGAGGGGTGGACCCGGCCGTCCAGGTCGATCGCAGCGACGACACGGTCGCCGGTCCGGGCATTGCTCGAATAGATCACGTCGTCGATCTGCATCGACCCGAGAATGGCGACATCGATGACAGAATAGGGCGTGTCAGGGTGGAGGTGCCCGCCGACGATCGGCACGCCGAACTGGCGGGACGCCGCCTGCATCCCCTTCGTTACCTCGTTCCTGAGTTCGCCGTTCTTGAAAGAGAGGACGTCGACCATGGCGAGGGGTGTGCCGCCCATGGCGGCGATGTCATGGACGTTAACGAGCACCGCGCAATACCCTGCCCAGAAGGGGTCGGCCTCCATGAGTTTGCTCCAGATGCCGTCTGCCGCAAGGAGAAGGGCCAGGTCGTCCTGACGGATCACTGCTGCGTCTTCCCCGAAGGATGCGACAACATTAGGCTGTTCGTTTATCCTGAGGCACTCGATAAGCTCGCCGATGCCGCGCTTTCTCGTCACCCCCTCATATTCCCGGATCGATCTGGCGACCGCATCAGGGGAACAGTTGTCTACCACGATAACATCAACATCCTTTCAGCTGCTACTAGATACTCTGTTTCATCAAAGATAATGTATTTGATTGCTTTCAGAAAGCACCGGCCGCCGGGGTGCCGCCCTCCCACCAGTGCATATTTGAGATCATCCTCCCTATGATCCTGCATATGGACTGGACCGAGAAATACCGACCCCGGACCCTGCAGGACCTTGTCGGAAATGCCCCTGCCGTGCGGCAGATCTACGAATGGGCGAGGTCGTGGACGAGGGGGAGCCCCCCCCTGATCCTCTACGGGAAACCCGGTGTGGGAAAGACGTCCAGCGCCCATGCCCTCGCCCACGACATGGGCTGGGAGATTGTCGAACTCAATGCCAGCGACCAGCGGACAAAGGCCGCACTCGACCGTATCGCCGGCACGTCGAGCGCGACCGCAAGCCTCCTCGGCGCCGAGAGAAAACTGATCCTTCTCGACGAGGCCGACAACCTCCATGGCACGGCCGACCGCGGCGGGGCGCGGGCGATCATCGATATCATCAAGAACTCCCGCCAGCCGATCCTCCTCATCGCAAACGACCTCTACGGCATCGCGAAGGAGGTCAAGGCCCTCGGCGAACCAGTCCAGTTCAGGGCCGTCCAGGCCAGGTCCATTGTCCCGCGGCTGCGGGAGATCTGCGGGGCCGAGGGCCTTTCCTGCAGCGAAGACGCCCTGCTGGAGATCGCCGAGAGCGCGAGTGGGGACCTGCGTGCGGCAGTCAACATGCTCTGTGCCGCAGGCGCGGGCAGGGACAGGATCGAGGCCGGCGACATCTCCACCTCGCAGAAGGACGAGCGTTCGACGATCTTCGACCTCATCGCCGCCATCTTCTCGGGAAAACCAGACTATGACCTCCTGGCGAAGGCCAGGCAGGTGCAGGACACCCCCGATACCATGGTCCAGTGGATCGAGGGGAACCTGCCGGTGATGAAGGACGGGAAGGCCGTGGCACGGGCATATGCCCCCCTCTCGCGTGCCGACGAGTGGCTCGGCCTCACCAACCGCCGCCAGTATTACATGCTCTGGAGATATGCCAGTGCCATGATGACCCTCGGCGTCAAGGTGGCGGCGGCCGGCGCCGGCGTCCATGACCGGATCATGCCTCCCGCCCGCTGGCGGAAGATGGGGGGCGCGAAGAAGGGGAAGGCGGTGCGCGAGTCGGTGATGCAGAAACTCTCCCGCTCCCTTGCCCTCCCCCAGCACACCATCAGGGAGGAGTACCTCACCCTGATCACCCTCCTCGTGGAGGAAAACCCCGAACCTGTCGCGCGGGAACTCGCCCTCGATGTCGACGAACTGAACTTCTTCATCCACGATAAGGAACGGGCGAAGGCGGTCATCAAAGATCTGAAGGCGGCAGAAAAACCAAAAAAGAAGAAAGAAACGAAAAAGGAGGAGACCCCCGCGGCACCCGTCAAGGAGGACCCGCCCGTGGAGGAGGAAGAGCGGAAACCTGTCGTCACGCAGGCCACCCTCTTCGACTCCTTCTGAGAGGACGTCGTCACTTGCAGAGCGGGCAGGGACACGGGCCCTCGGCGCCTCTTGTCTGTCCGGAACATGGGGGGAAAGAGCGTCAGCGGGTTCGAGAAATTATTTGATTTTCGAGGTATGTTGAGTTCATGCTCTGGATGCCTGTGCTGGGGGGCTGCTGCTCGAAAAACTACGTTTTTCTCGACTCCCTACGGTCGTCCTCCCAGACCCTCGAAAGCCGCCGGCTTTCTCAAGCTCGCTCCGCTCGCACCCTGCGATTACAATGGGGGCGGGGTTGGCATACTCCGCGGGACTCCTGCTCTGCCTTCCCCCGTCCTATCCTGAGATCGGGGGTCCGGGGGCGTAAGTCCCCCGGTGGAGAGTGTGGGGAAGGCAACGGACTCCCACCTCTTTCTCTGAGAGTTTCTCCAAATCCGGGCTTTGTAGAATCGGGCATGAGTCGGGAGCACGCCTCAGGCATACCGCATGAAAAGTTTTTCATGGTAAACCCTCATACTCAGGTTGATTTCTCCTCTTTGATCTCATGGCGTGCGTGCTGATCCACTGCCTCCCCCCTACAGTTTGCCGGGGGACTCCGCCCCCGGACTCCCGCTCAGGATTGGTCCTGGGAAGACAGGGCAGGAAAGTTGAGAGGGATTGCCATCCCGTCCCTATCCTAATGGCAGGTGGTCTGGGAGGACGAACGAAGTGAGTTCGAGAACACAGACAATGCTCTGTATTTTCTTGACAGGAAGATCCTCGATCTTTCATGAATCTTGATTTTCGAGCGGCAGCCCCCCGGAGCCAGCACACAAGAGCAGGATTTCTCCAGTGATCACTCCCGGAAGTACTCTCACGCGAGGGTTTTACAGATCCCAAATCCGAATATTTTCCACACTCAGAGACCTCCATCGTCCACGTACATTCGGCGACCTTCTACCCCCGACATGCCGCTAGGCCCGCACGTACCTGTGGAGGACAACGCCGCAGTCGATGGCCTCCCCGCCGTTCAGATAGATCTCGTTGCCCAGGTGGTAGACGACGAGGTCGCAGCCGATTGCCCGGGCAAGGTCGATCATCGACGGCACCATCTCCACGCCCGGCCGCACCGCATAGACGAGGTCGGCGCCCTCGTACCACGGGAGGTCGGGTGCGAAGACATCGTCCACCCGGCCCTCCACCCCCTCGACAGGCAGGACAGGCCTGATGTCCGTGGCCCTGACCCGGAGGCCCGCCCGTGCGCAGGCCGCGGCGACATCGGTGTTCCTGCCGATCCCGATCTCGATGACGTCCCGGTAATTTTTCGAGAGATAAGCCCCGATTAAGGATTCAATACGTTTATACTCACATGCCACGATGATCTAGGTACCATGGGTGTCACGATTATATGGGATCATCAGGTGCCCTCCGGTCTCCAGTTGCCGACGTCCAGGCGCATCGAGATGATCCTCGGCATGCCGGTCGATAACGCCGCTGCCGAGGCCCTGATCAACGGTTACCACCCTGAAAGAAACCAGTACGACGCCGGCGCCGTCCTCGGCCGTCTCCTGTTCATGAAGAAGATGGGAGAATATGCCAGCCCCGCACTCCTTGTCGTCACCCATGACCTCTTTGTCGGCGATTGCGATTTTGTCTTCGGCCTTGCCCGCCCCCAGACCGGCTGCGCCGTCCTTTCTATTGCCAGACTGGACAACGGGTTCTACGGGAGGACAGATGACTTCGACGACCTCGCCGACAGGGCGGCAAAGGAAGGCGCCCACGAGATCGGCCACCTCTTCGGGCTCGACCACTGCCGCGACCCCGAGTGCGTCATGTTCAAACCGGCCACCCTCTCCGAACTCGACAGAAAGAAAATGACGCTCTGTTCTTCCTGCCGGGAGAAACTGGACCGGCCCGTAGCCTGGTAGGCCCTCTCCCGCCTCCGGGAAAAGTGTTAATAAATCCCGAACGTACCATTGATGAGATCACGATGGGGTATTTCACTTCATTATTGCAGCGCAAGTTCAAGGACGTGGCCGGGACACGATATGAAGCGGTCGCCAGGGAGTACAGGGAGTTCCTCCTCACCGAGGAGGAGATGGTCGTCCCCGAGGTCTCGTCCATCCTTATGCCTCTGGATTATTTCGTGAAGGAGATCCCGCCCGCCCTGTACGAGACCCTTTCGAGTTATGAAGGGGCGAAGGTCACCCTTGTCTATATAATCGACATGGAGGTGATCAGGATCGTCGAGGACAGTCTTGACGAGAAGGCGATCGCCGAGTTCAGGCGGAAGAGGGAGTCTTTCGGGGAATCCCTTCTCTCGCGTGCGATCGCGTCTCTCGAAGGCGCCGGCCTCTCGGTGACGAGCAGGATGTTTGCCGGGAAGAAGTTCGACAATATACTTGAACTGATGCAGGAATCCGACCTCATCGCTGTTTCGAAGAAGTACGGCTCCCAGACCACCGAGATCGCACCGCTCAGTTCGGTTACTCTCAGACTCGCCCAGATGGCGAACATCCCGATCATCGTCTACTGAGGATCCTGATGAACGCAGAAATCATCGCAATAGCAGTATTCATCATTACGTACGCACTGATCATCGACGAGCGCATCCACCGCGCCGTTGCGGCGATGGCCGGCGCCGCCGTCATCGTCTTTGCCCATATCGTCCCCTGGGACAAGATCCCCCACTATCTCGACCTCGGGACGATCTTCCTCCTGATGGGCATGATGATCATCGTGAACACCGCACGAAAGAGCGGTCTCTTTGAATACATCGCAATACGGACAGCGAAACTGGCGAAAGGCAGCCCGATGAGAGTCCTGATCCTCTTCTCTCTCGTGACCGCGGTCGTCTCGGCGTTCCTGGACAACGTGACGACCGTCCTCCTCCTCACCCCCATGCTCCTCTATATCGCCAAACTGATGAAACTGAATCCGGTGCCCTTCCTGGTCTCCGAGATCTTCGCCTCCAATGTCGGCGGTGCGGCGACCCTCATCGGCGACCCACCGAACATCATGATCGCCTCCGCGGCAGGCCTCACCTTCAACGAGTTTCTCATGAACATGGGGCCGGTCGTCGTGGTCGACATGGCGATCATGCTCGTCATGCTGTACCTCATCTACGGCCGCACCCTCAAGGTGAAGCCGGAGGAGCAGGAGACGATCGCCAGTACCATCGACGCCCTTGACGAGCGTGCGGCGATCCTGGACAGGTCGCTCTTCATGAAGTCTGTCGTCACGATCCTGCTCGTGGTCTTCCTCTTCTTCATCCATGCGCAGCTCGAACTCGAACCGGCGATCATCGCCCTGACCGGCGCCGCGATCATCCTCATCTGGAGCCGTGTGCCTCCTGAGGAGATCTTCGAGAAGATCGAGTGGCCCGCGCTCTTCTTCTTCGGCGGCCTCTTCATCGTGGTCGGCGCCCTGGTGGAGACCGGGCTCATCTCGCAGCTCGCCTCCTTCGTTGTCAGCCATGTCGACTCCACGGCCGAGGCGATGATCATCATCGCCTGGTTTGCGGCCTTCGCCTCGGCGATCGTGGACAACATTCCCCTGACCGCGACCCTCATCCCCCTGATCACCGACATGGGGCAGACGATGGACGTGTACCCCCTCTGGTGGGCCCTCTCTCTCGGCGCATGCCTGGGCGGCAACGGGACCGCGATCGCCGCCTCGGCGAACGTCGTCGTTATCGGGATCGCCGAGCGCGAGGGTGTCTCCATCACCTTCATGGACTTCCTGAAGATGGGGATGCTCGTCCTCGTCGTCACCGTGGCCGCGGGCCTCGGCGTCCTCCTCCTGATGTACGGCTGGTGAGGGGTTTTCCTCCCCCCTCTTTCCCTCATATTCAAGAGGTCAGTGGGAGACATATTATTCTGGAAATAATCATGACGTCCATTCTGAGGGGACTCCGACGGTCCCCTGCCGGAGGTGAAGGGCGATGTATGCCGAACTGATCGCGATCGCCGTCTTCCTCTTCACCTATGCCCTGATCATCGACGAGCGCATCCACCGCGCGGTTGCGGCGATGGCCGGGGCCGCGGTCATCGTCTTTGCCCATATTGTTCCGTGGGAGAAGATCCCGGAGTATCTCGATCTCGGGACGATCTTCCTCCTGATGGGCATGATGATCATCGTGAACACCACGCGCAAGAGCGGTCTCTTTGAATATATCGCAATACGGACCGCGAAACTTGCGAAAGGAAGCCCCATCAGGGTCCTGATCCTCTTCTCCCTGGTGACGGCAGTCGTCTCGGCGTTCCTTGACAACGTGACGACCGTCCTCCTCCTCACGCCGATGCTCCTCTACATCACGACGCTGATGAAACTGAACCCTGTGCCCTTCCTCCTCTCCGAGATCTTCGCCTCGAATATCGGGGGGACCGCGACACTCATCGGCGACCCGCCGAATATCATGATCGGGTCTGCCGCAGGCCTCACCTTCAACGAGTTCCTCATCAATATGGGCCCGATCGCGGTCGTCGACTTCGTCGTCATCCTCCTCCTTCTCGTCCTGATCTTCGGGAGGTCGATGCGGATCGGGGAGGAGGAGAGGGTCGGGATCAGCCGGACCATCGACGCCCTTGACGAGCGTGCGGCGATCAAGGACAGGTCTCTCTTCATGAAATCTGTGGTCACGATCCTGCTCGTGGTCTTCCTCTTCTTCATCCACGATAAACTGGGACTCGAACCGGCGATCGTCGCGCTGACCGGCGCTGCGTTTATCCTCTTCTGGAGTCGCGTGCCTCCCGAGGAGATCTTCGAGAAGATCGAGTGGCCCGCCCTCTTCTTCTTCGGCGGCCTCTTCATCGTGGTCGGTGCCCTGGTGGAGACCGGTCTCATCTCGCAGCTCGCCTCATTCGTCGTCGGCCACGTCGACTCGACGGAAGAGGCGATGTTTATCATCGCCTGGTTTGCGGCCTTCGCCTCGGCGATCGTGGACAACATCCCCCTGACCGCGACCCTCATCCCCCTGATTACCGACATGGGACAGACGATGGACGTGTACCCCCTCTGGTGGGCCCTCTCTCTCGGCGCATGCCTGGGAGGCAACGGAACCGCGATCGGTGCCTCGGCGAACGTCGTCGTCATCGGGATCGCCGAGCGGCAAGGCATAAATATCAGCTTTGTCGAGTTCCTAAAGGTAGGGATGGTCGTTCTTATCGTCAGCGTGGCGGTCGGCCTTGGAATCCTATGGTTGCGGTATTTCTGGTGATGATATGAAAATTCTGGCATTAATCGACGGATCGAAGTGGAGTCACAAAGGGGCACTCCATGCGGTTTCCATAGCCAAAAAGAAGGACGCTGACGTCGTCCTCCTCTCGGTCCTCGACAGGCGCGAGGCGCGGACGATGGCCTTCAACTATTGCACCCAGAGCGACAAGTGCGATATCATCGGGACCTATGAACAGAATATCTGGCAGGATATGCGCCGGAACATCGAGACCGAACTGGCAGCGATCTGGGACTTCTGTAACGGCGAAGGATGCCGGTGCACGACAAAGATCCGGGACGGTGACAGAAGAGAGGAGATCGTCAGGGAGGTCAGGGACGGTGGGTACTCGCTTGTGGTCATGGGGGCCCATGGCAGGAGCGGGAAACCCTATCTTGGCGGCACCCTCAGCGATATTGCGGGGGAGATCGAGACTCCGGTCCTTATTGTCCGTTGACCTGGCCGGCGTTCGTTTTACTTTTCATTTTTAAGAGGATCACGGACATCGCGTTGAGGACGGCGACCCTGACATAGGGGTCGCAGAACTCATAGATCTGCTGGAGTGGCTCGAAGGCGCCGGGGTCTCCGATCTTCCCGAGGGCCTCCGCGGCTTCGTAGCGGCAATTTTCGTCATGCCTGAGGACGGCGACAAGGGGGCCGACGGCCGCGGGTCCTCCGATCTCGCCGAGGATCTCGATGGCGGTCCGGCGGACGTCGGGGGCGTCGTCGGTGAGGAGGGGCAGGAGGACGTCGGTCGTGTCCTGCCCGCCGACCCTGACCAGCGCTTCGGCGGCGACGAGGCGCACTTCCCAGTTCTCGTCTTTGATACGGTTGATCAGCGGCCTTTCTGCTCTCTGGTCGCCGATCTTCCCGAGGGCTTTCGCGGCCTCGAACCTGATCTCGTAGTTGCGGTCTTCGAGGGCCTCGATGAGGGGGGCCACGGCCCGCGGGTCATGGAGTTCACCGAGCGCGAAGATGGCGCCGTCCCGCCCGTCCCTGTCATGCCTGTCCTTCAGGGCGTCGAGGAGATCTTCAACGGCACGGTGATCGCCGATCTCGCCGAGGGCGGTGGCGGCGCCCCACCTGACGTCGGTGTCCTCGTCGTGCAGGGTCTGGATCAGGGGGCAGACCGCCTCCTGTGCCTGCATGCCGCCGAGACTGATCGCAGCCTTCCACCTGACGTCCTTGTCCCTGTCCTTTAACGCGGTGATCAGGGGCCTGACACCTCTGGCGTCACCAATACGTCCCAGAGCCTCGGCAGCACCCCAGCGCACGAATTTATTCTCGTCCTTCATGGCCTCACAGATCTGCGGGACAGCCCTGGCTCCGATATCGACCAGAGTCCCGATCGCCTCCCACCTGACTGTAATGTTCGGGTCTTTGAGGGAGAGGATCAGGTCCGCGATCTCCTGGTCGATCGATTCCTGGTTTTCCCCGTCAGAAGGGTTGTATTCCTGTTTATCTGCTGCCATGCCGGGTCCTGAGATGACCTGAATAATAGGGTGCGAGATAATAAGAATCTTCCCGCCGCCGGATTCCCCGGGCAAAAAGTCGTTTCTCCGGCTGTTCACGCCCAAATCGGGAGTATCCGGTCTTGCTCGGGGAACAGGCCGTCCCGATGGTGCCGGGGATCGCAGGGTCCTGGCGCAACAGACTTCAGGTACGACGTCCATTCTGTGGGCATGAAGAGATCATGCGGCGCGCGGCCGCTTCTTTATCCTCACCCTGTGCTGATCGTCTGCACCTATGATGCCGACGGCAATCCTGATGCCATGACCGCGGCATGGGGAGGGATCTGCTCGTCCAACCCGCCGTCGGTGGCTGTCTCGATCCAGAAAGTGCGGAAGACCTACGAGAACATCCAGCAGCAGAAGGCGTTTACCATCTGCATCCCGTCTGCCGGCCATGTCGCCGCGGCAGACTACTTCGGGATCGAGTCGGGGAGGCACGCCGACAAGATCGCGACGGCCGGACTGACCGCGGTCAGGAGCGACCTCGTCGATGCGCCCTATGTCGCCGAGTTCCCGGTCGTCCTTGAGTGCAGGCTCACAGGGAGCGTGGAGGTCGGCGTCCATACCCAGTTCATCGGCGAGATCCTGGACGTCAAGGTGGACGAGTCGGTGCTCGGGCCGGACGGCGTGCCTGACCTCACAAAGGTCATGCCTTTTGTCTACGACTCCGCGGGCCGTGCGTACCATGCCGTCGGCCCGGAGATCGCAAAGGCCTTCTCGGCAGGCCTTGCCCTGAAAAAGTGAGGTAGGCCTCTGGTGGAGAACACTGATCCACCGCCTATCCCACACTCTCCACCGGAGGCAAGTCCCCAGACAGCGTCACAGATTTTCTCGACTCTCTTCGGTCGTCCCCGCTCAGGATTGGTCCGGGGAAAAGAGAGAGGGAGATCTTGAGGGGGTTGCCATCACTCCCCTCTTCCGACGCGGCACCACAGGACCGTTCACTCCGCAGAGCCACCTTTATCTTTTGTGTTTTTCCGCCCGGGCGTGCTTCGTGCTCTCGGAGGGTGTCGGGGGCAAGGAGATAAAGAGGCGGGACGTACAGATAAAGACACTATCCGCACTCTTTGCGGGGGATGATCATGAACAAGGTCTATGTGATCGGGCACAGGCACCCTGATACCGACAGTATCTGCAGCGCCATAGGTTATGCCGAACTCCTGAACCGTGAGGAGGCAGGGAAATATGTCCCTGCGCGGTGCGGGGAGATCAATCCCGAGACGGGTTTTGTCCTTGAACGGTTCGGCACCGAAGCGCCGGCCCTGATCGAGAGCGTCGAGCCCAATGTCTCCGACCTGCCCTTCACCTATCCGGTCAGCGCCCGTGCCGACATCCCGACGATCGAGGTCGTCGCCATGATGGACGAACACGGCGTGCGCAACATGCCGATCGTCGACGACAACGGCATCCTCCTCGGCCTTATGAGCGAGCACGGCCTGGCCCGTGCCTATGTGACCCGGACGAAGATCGAACAACTTGCCATCACGCCGATAAAACTCGAAACCCTGGCAAAGATCCTGAACGCCCAGATCCTCGTGCCCGGCCCCGACCTCCTGGAAGGAAGGGTGTACATGGCGATCGACGCCCTCCATGTCTCCCTCTCGCGGCTCTCGCCCTGTGACGTCGCCATAGTCGGGGACAACGAACCGGCCCAGCTCGCCCTGATCTCGGCCGGGATCGCCGCGCTCATCCTCGCCGACAATTCGCCGGTCGGCGAGCGCGTCATCAATGCCGCAAAGACGCGGAACGTCGCCGTCCTCTCGACCGCCCTCGATGCCTTCGGTGTCGGCAAGATGATTAATCTCTCCCTGCCGGCAGGTATGGTGATGGCGACCGACGTGCCGCGGGTGAGCATGGCCGACCCCCTCGAATATGTGAAGGACGTCGTCTCGAACTCCAAGTACAGGACGGCCTGCGTGGTCGAAAACGACAACCGCCTGCTTGGCATGATCTCGCGCAACACCTTTGTCGACGACATCCGCAAGTCGGTGATCCTTGTCGATCACAACGAGTTCTCGCAGGCGGTGGACGGGATCGAGAAGGCCGACGTGCTGGAGATCATCGACCACCATCGCCTCGGGGCAATCACCACCCTGAAACCCATCAAATTCCTGAATGATCCCGTGGGGTCGACCTCGACGATCATCACCAGGATGTTCATCGAAAAGGGGGTCGAACCGACAGAGCAGACGGCAGGCCTGCTGCTCTCCGGCGTCCTCTCCGACACCCTCGCCCTGAAGATGTCGACGACGACCCCAGAGGACGAAAAAGTCGTGGACTACCTGGCCGGCATCGCGGGCGTGGACCCGGCGGCCTATGGCATGGAACTTGTCCAGCGGGGGATAGAACTTGAAAATGTCCCCCTCCACGACCTTCTCCTCAGGGATACCAAGCACTACAACCTCTTTGAGAAGAAGGTGGTCATCGCGCAGGTGACCGTCCCCTCCTTCGAGTTCAGCACCGTGCATGCTGACGAGATCAAGGAGAAGGTCAACGCCCTCCGCCAGGAAACAGGGAGCGACTTTTTCCTCGC
Organism: Methanofollis sp.; assembly: GCF_028702905.1. Classification (NCBI taxonomy): domain Archaea; kingdom Methanobacteriati; phylum Methanobacteriota; class Methanomicrobia; order Methanomicrobiales; family Methanomicrobiaceae; genus Methanofollis; species Methanofollis sp. Next base: position 353 of record NZ_JAQVNX010000038.1, on the reverse strand, counting down.
CCTCTTCACCAATGTCTTCGAGAACGGCAGCGACCTCTTTGCCGCGGCAGAGGAGGGCCACCTCGCAAAGATGGGAATTGCGGAACAGCCAACGCGGCTTCCGGGCGTGATGTCACGGAAGAAGGACTTCCTCCCGCAGTTCGGGAATATGCTCCGGGACCTCTGACGGGGCCTCAGTCGGCTTTGTAGAATCAGGCATGAACCGCGGGCTCACGCATACGTGATGAAAATTTCTCGTTGCAGTTCTCCTGAGTGCGGAGGGATACTTGATTCCTCTCCTTGCAACAGGGCACCTGAAGGATACCGTTCAATTGCCGCCCCCCGGCTATCTTCATCCGTGGGGGGTCCGGGGG
>NZ_JAQVNX010000037.1 GCF_028702905.1 Methanofollis sp. | reverse complement strand
TTGGAGGATACGGCGACATCTGTGATCCGGCAATCCCGCACCCCGTCCAGGAAAAGTCCGGCCCCTCCAGTCGTCGCCCCGGTCAGCGCAAACCCTTCGATGGTGACGTTATCAGCGTTCACAGCGATCACGTCGTCCTGGGTATTCCTCGCGTTCACCGTCACGGTTGCGGCGCCATGCTCTGAGACGAAAGTCAGACGTTTGCCGATATCGATGTTCTCGGTGTACGTCCCGTCCCTGACAAGGACGGTATCCCCCGGATTGGCGGTGAACACCGCCTCCTGGATGGTGGTGTAGTTCCCGCCCCCGTCGATATCGACGACGATCGTCTTCGCATCGGGCGGTGCCTGGCCCACCGTCACCGTCGCTGACCCCGAGATCTCGCCCGCTGTCGCCGTCACCGTCGCCGTCCCCTCTGCCAGCGCCGTAAAGAGCCCGGTGACCGGGTCCACCGTCCCGACCGTCTCGTTGGCACACGACCAGGAGACCGCAACGTCCTTCATCGGTTCTCCGTTCTGGTCCCGGGGGACGGCCGAGAACTGCTTCGTCTTCCCGACCACCGCCGTCGCATCTGCAGGATAGACCGAGACCGCGGTCAGCACCGGCCGCTCGCTCACCCTGATATAGCACTTCTTTGTCCAGGCCACCGTACCCTCCGCGGCCGTCACCATGAGAGTGACATTGTACGTGCCCGGTTTGGTGTAACTATGCACCGGCCGCTCATCCGGCAAGGGGGCGGTGTCGTCGCCGAAGTCCCACTGCCATCCGGTCGGTGTCGTCGCCGAGGTTTCGGGCGTGAAGGCGACGGTGAGAGGGGCATATCCGGAGGTCTGGTTCGCGGCGAAATTGACCCTGAAAAGGGGCGCCGGGTCCTGCGAACAGATGATGACCCGGTTGATGTACTTTACCGCCAGCCCGGTGGTCGCGGGGTACTCCTCTTTGCCGGAGACGTAATAGTGCCAGTACTTCTCGTCCATGCATTCGTGCATGTCCCAGTTGCCGAAGACATGCCACCCCCACGGGTTGGTGGAGTCATCGGCAAAGAAGATCAGGCGCATCCCGTCAAAATAATTCGGGACATACCCCGTGTCAGGCCGCCACCAGGTGACGACCATCGGCCCCTGCCTGGGATCCGGGTTGTAGACATTTCTGTACCCAAAACTTTTGCCCATTCCATCATTGGCCTTGATCGTGATGGTGTCGTTCGGGCTCATCCCGCCGACCAGTTCACAGAGATCTCTGACATCGGTCCCCTTGACAGCATGATAATCCTTGTCCGGGATGTTCCCGCTCTCCGACTTGTCCCACCTCAGTTCTTCGCCTTCCACCCCGAGTTCGGGCCCCTGGTGGTAATAATGCGTCACCCCGTCCCCCTGTATCGGGAGATTCTTCTCCATCCAGCGATAATCGACCGTCTCCTGTGCGATCAACGTCCCATCCTTTGCCAGTTTGGAGACCGTCAACTCGGTCGTTGCGGTCCCCGCCGCTACCGGCGCCACCAGGAGGAGGCCCAGGAGAACAAGGATAAGGAGGGGGGTGATGTTCGCTTTTATCCTCGATGGAGGTATTGATTCTTTGAATAACTTTGATTTGCTCTTCTTTTCACTTTTCATGCGATCTCATCCGGTAATATGTATATCGATATCACCTCTCTGCCCGTATTATAAATTCGTTTTCATTATTCTGTCAATTATGTTAAACTGTCTTTGTTAATCCCGCTTCCGTGAAGGGGGGCAGAAAACCTGCAAAAAATGTGTATGTAACCTGAATGTTGCGTGATATCAGGAAGAGTGCCTGAAATTGCACTTTTCGCCCCCTGTCCTCTCTATCGTGCGAGAATTACTGGGGGATGGGGCCATATGTGCCGATATGGCGGCGGATATGGCATGCGCCCGGGATCGGAGATATAATAGGGTCTGTTCTCGCTGTATCAGGTCCAGGAGAAAAAAAGAAAAAAAGATTATTCGATCACGATCGCCGGCTTGAAGGGGAGGGCGGCGTCGGCCTTCGCCTCGCCGCTTCCCTCTGCGCTGAGCACCTGCACGGGCACGCCGCACTCCCGTTCCAGGAACTCCTTTGCCGACATAAAGACCGCCATCTCGTCGATGCCGTTCTCCGCAATGCTCCTGACCAGTTCGGGCGGCAGGCGGTGGATGAACTTCGTCACCTGCTTCGCCGTGTTCACCGCCTCCTTGCCGCGGGCCCGCAGGCCCTCGTCGGCCATCACGAGCTTCACTGCATTGGTCCTGTCCTCGGCAGAGGCGATCATCGTAAAGATCTCCTTCTTCCAGGCCGGGGCCACATAGAGCCTGACCCCCGTCGGCTGGAGCTGGATCAACTTCGTGATCGACTCCACGTCCTCGACAGTCCGTGCGAGGAGTTCCTCGGCAAGTTCAGCCTTCTCGTCGACCTTCGCGGCCTCGGCCACAGGCCAGGGGGCAAAGGCCACCGGGCCGTCATTGCCCATCGCGTGCCAGAGTTCCTCGCAGGTGTACGGCACGATCGGGGCGAGCAGCCGCACCCAGACAGAGCAGAGCTCCTGCACGGCCGCAGAACCCGGCGCGATCGTCGGCAGGCGCCGGCGGTACCACTTCAGGTCGGCCTCGATCCCGAAGAAGGCCTCCTGGAGGGCCTGCCGCGTCTGGAAGTTCAGCATCGCCGCGGTGGTGTTCTCGATCCTGTGCTGGAGCCTGGAGATCAGCCAGCCGTCGATCTCGCGGCCGTCATTCTCCTCGACCGCGATCCCCTCGGAGATCGTGTTCCAGAACCGCTCGATCTGCTTCTTCGCGCCGATCACCAGTTCGTTCCGCCAGTCGAAGTCCTGCCACGGCTCGGCCGAACCGATCAGGAACATCCGCACCGTGTCAGGCCCGAACTCGTTCAGGGCGTCCTCCAGCAGGACGACGTTCCCCTTCGACGAGGACATCTTCGCCCCGTTCAGCAGGCCCATGCCGAAGATGACCATGCCCTGCGGCTGTTTGTCCGCCGGCATCACCGCACGGTGGTGGAAGAGCTGGAAGGTGAGGTGGTTCGAGATGAGATCCTTTGCCGAGAACCTGTAGTCGTACGGGTACCAGTACAGGAACTCGGCCCTGATCGTGTCCAGGGTCTCCCTCGGCACCGTCGTCGGGTTGCCCGTACCGTAGACGACGTACTCGAAGACCTCGGGGGTGAGTTTCTCAGGCTCGATCTTCTTCACATGATGGGCGATCGTGTAGAAGGCCATGTAGATGGTCGAGTCAGAGAGCGGCTCGATGATCCAGTTCCGGTCCCAGGGGAGCTTTGTGCCGAGACCGATCCGGCGGGTGCAGGCCCAGTCCTTCAGCCAGTCCACCGTCCGGTGGAACTCGGCGCGGACCTCCGCGGGCACGACCTTCATCTCGTCGAGCTGCTCGTGCACCTCTGCCTTCCAGGCCGGGTCCGAGTACTGGAGGAACCACTGGTCATGGAGGATCTTCACGTACACCCGGCCGCCGCACCGGCAGATCACCTGGCGGGTGTCGAAGTCGAACATCTCCTTCGAACCGTAGTTCTCGACCATGATCGCGGCCACGTCGTCGCGGGCCTGCTTCACCGGCTTGCCCGCCTGGTCGCCGCATTTTGTGAGGAGAGTGCCGCGGAGCACCTCGGCCGCGTACACCTCGCGGGTCACCTCGTCCATTCTCGGGTCGAGCTGGTTCCTGATCCCGGCCTTCTCGATGGCATCCTTTGCCGGGAGTTCGCCATAGCCCCCGGTCCTGATGATCGGAACCGGCGTGATCTCGGTAAAGCGCCCCTCCTCCTGGAGGTCGCGCAGCGCGATATAGTCGAAAGGTGCGTGGGCCGGCACAGACATCACGAGACCCGAGCCCATGTCAGGGTCCACGAAGTCCGCGGGCAGCACCGGCACCGCCCCGCAGAGCGGGTGCGACGCCGTCGTCCCGACGATCTCTGTCCCCTTCACCTCGCCGACGATCTCGACAGTGTGGTCCTGGAGTTCGAGTTTGTAGGCCGCCTCGCGGGAGAGCACCCACGCCTCGCCGTCCACCGTCGCCCGCACATAGGTGACCCCCGGATTTGCCCAGAGATTTGTCACGCCATAGATCGTCTCAGGCCGGAGGGTGGCGCACGGGATCTTCGCACCCTGCCACTCGAAGACGACAAGGGTGAACTTCATGATCTCCGCCTTTTCGCCTTCGAGGAGGTCGTGGTCGCCCACAGGGTTGTCGCACGACGGGCAGTACTTCACCGGGTGGACGCCCTTGACCACATGCTCCTCCTCACGGAGGTGCTTGTACTGCCACTCGATGTACTTCGAATACTGCGGGTCCACGGTGATGAACCGGCGGCGCCAGTCGATGGACAGGCCGCACCGGCGCATCAACCTCTCGTATTCCCCGGCAAAATACCGGACGATCGTCATCGGGTCGTCGAAGCGGTCGAGGACGTCCTGCGGCACCCTGTACAGGTCGCGGTAGATCCTGACCGTCGAGGGGTCGTTCTTCGCGATCCGGCGCGAAATCCCGATCACCGGCGTGCCGGTGACATGGAAACCCATCGGGAAGAGGACATTTCTGCCCTGCATCCTCCAGAAGCGTGCGACCACGTCGGGTACGATATAGGTCCGCCCGTGCCCCACGTGCATGGCGCCGCTCGGGTACGGGAAGGCGACGTTCAGGTAAAACTTTTCCTTGTCGTCCGGGTTGGCCTCGAATGCCGCCGGCCATGTGTCCCGGTACTTCTCTTCCAGTTTCTGAATATCCCATTCAGCCACGGTATGTCACTCCCACGATACTCTCTTTATACAGGTCTCAGTCTGATGGCCTCACGGTCGTTGTACCTGCGGATCAGTTCCTGTGCAATACTGCTGCTCTTTGCCAGGTCGATCTCGCCCTTCTCGTTTACCGTTGCAGTAAAGAGGTACTCTTTCCCGGCAAAAACATCGACGATCGCTTCCCTGAATTCGGGGGCGACCAGGGTGAGATGCTTCTTCTCGACGCGGAGGCGCAGGCCCTCACTTGCGGGCATCTCCTCGGCGGTCTCCTTCACCTCAGGGGGCGGGAGCTCGGAACGTGGCCTGATATCGATCCCGATGCCGATCTTGTTCACGATCCCTGCGATGTTCTTGCCGCCCCTCCCGATGGCTGCAGGGACGTCCTTGTCCTCGATATAGGCGACGGCCTTCGTGTCGCTCTTCATGAAGACATCGATAGCCCCGGCGGTGAACCGGCCGAGTTCACGCTGGACCTCCCGTTCGGTGACCTCCCAGGCGGTCTCTTTCTCCTCTGCCTCGGGTTTTTCTTCGGCAACAGGCTCGGGGGCTTTCTCTTCAGCCTTCGCCTCGACCTTTTCCTCGACCTTCTTCGCCGGTGCCTTCTTTTCGGCGACGTCCCCTGTCGGCATCACGATCGTCTCGCCCTCGTACTTGAAGATCTCGAAGGCAATCCTGCCGGTCACCGTGTCGCGCACGGTCGTCACCGGCCTGATATGCAGGTCGGGGTTCATGCCCTCGGGCACCTTGATCGAGAAACCGACATCGTAAACTCTTGTGATCTCGCCGTTGTCGACGTAGATGATGGTGTTTATGATCTGGGGCAGGACGCTCGGCTCGACCCGGCCGAAGAAGCGCTGGATCGCGTCCTTCACCTCCATCGCATGGATCACGCCGACCATGCCGACGCCGGCAAGGCGCATGTCTGCAAAGACACGGAAGTCCTCGTTCTTCCGCAGTTCGTCGAAAATGACGTAGTCTGGCCGCACGAGCAGGAGCACCTCGGCGGTGTTCTCCATGCTCCCTTCCAGGGCGGTGTACTGGGTAATGTTGTCGGGCACCTGGAGGTCGCGCGGGGCCTCCATTGTCTTGACGATAAACTCCTTATCGGCAAGGAAGGTGGCGACGCTCTGGGCGAGCGTGCTCTTCCCTGCACCCGGCGGCCCGGCAATGAGAACGCCCTGACGGACACCCGTGATCCGCTCCTTGATCAGGTCTGCCATCGCGTAGTTTTCGAGTGCCACGTCACGGATCGGCCTGACCGCCGTGATCTCCATCCCGTCGGAGAAGGGCCGCCGGGCGATCGCGATCCTGATCGATCCGATCTGCACCACGGTGATGCCGCGGCGTTCGATCTCGATGAAACCGTCGGGGTCGCGCTTTGCCCGTTCCAGCACCTCCTGTGCCATGGTGCGGAGTTCGTACTCGTTCATCGGGCTGTCGCGGAGCTGGACCAGACGCAGGTCCTTCATCGTCCCTTTTCTTGCCATCGGCGGGACGCGCTCCTTAAGATGGACGGCGATCGTCTCCTCGTCGAAGTACTGGTCGAGCATGAGCGGGGTGCACTCCCCGACCTGGGGCTTCAGGTACATGACGTCGATCCCCTTTGCCTTTGCGACCTCTGACTGGACGACATCGCTGGTGACGAACCTGGCATCATATTCGATGGCGACGTTCCTGATCAGGGCGTCGATCTCGCCGCCGCTTGCGAGTTTGACCTGGCTGAGGCTCGGGCGTTCCCCGACATATCGGAGTTCTATAGTCCCCTCGCCCGCCATCCTGGAGAGGTTCTGCAGTTCTGTCAGTCCGGAGAAACCGATCTCGCGGCCCTGGTTCGCCTGGGCCTCAAGTTCTGCAACGACTGCTTCCGGAATGATTATTGTCGATCCCGTATATTCGCCGGTTTTTATCATCTGGGTGATGCGGCCGTCTATGACGACACTTGTATCAGGCACTATTTTCATAAAAAATTCACCATATTCTACGTGTCTTTATCCTTTATTAGCATATACATCCGCAGGATCGAAGAGCGGCGCGGCGATCTCCCTCCCATCGATCGTCCGAAAAAAACAGGAATAATGACCGGTATGGCAGGCCGCTCCCCTCTGCCTGACAAGGTACAGGAGGGCGTCCGCGTCGCAGTCGGCCCTGACCTCCACGACCTCCTGCACATTCCCGCTCTCTTCCCCCTTCTTCCAGATCTTCTGCCTGCTGCGCGACCAGTAGTGGGCATACCCTGTCTCCCCGGTCAGCCGCACTGCCTCCTCGTTTGCCCAGGCGAGCATCAGCACCTCTTTTGTCCCCGCGTCCTGCACCACGACCGGGACAAGGCCATCCGCATAGTTCAGTTCCATCGCCTCACACTCCTGCAAGTACCTTTATGATCATAAATAGCAGGTCGCCGATAAAAAGTGCCGTGACGAAACCGGCGGTGATCGGGATGATGAAGGGGACGGCATAACTGATCCAGACTGTGCCCGCCTTCCTGTACTGGGCGAGTTCCTGTGCGTAGCGCTCTGGGTGCTCACGCAGGTCTTTCGTGTACATCCGCCTCTCACCGCCCTGCACAGTCCGCCGCAAGGACTCGCGGATCTTGAGGAAACGGCGGGAGATCTTTCCGTCCTCCTCGGTGATCTCCTCCATCACAAAGCCGAAATGGTTCCTGATATCTTTCCCTTCCACCGGATAGCCGAAGAACATGTACGGGAAGGGCGCCCTGTTCCCCCTGACGATATTGTACACGCAGAGGGCGAGGGGCGCGACGAGGTTGAGGAGGAGGGCGTCTGTGATCACGGAGAAGGGAAAGAAATCCATGGGCGGGACTCCGAGCATGGGCTCGACCGGGAAGGCCGGGATGCAGAGGGAAAGAAAGATCAGGGCCCAGGCATCGGCGCCTCCGAAGAGGTGGAGCATGCCGAAGATATAGAAAACAGCGGCAAAGATCAGGGAGAGCGCGAGGAAGTACAGGGCCGTCCCGGCAAGGCCTCCGGTGAGGAGGCCTGCGTAAAATATTACAGCAGAGGGCCCTGCCACTATAAGCATCGGGTACCAGGTGCGGAAAGGCACCCGCCGTTCACGGTGATCGAGAACCGATGCGTACATAAGCGTTGCACCCACAGCAAGAGATGCGATGACAAGAGGAAGTATCATGACTCATATTTCTTATATTTTCATCCCTTTTTAAGGCTAACTATTTTCAATACATTTTAATACTGTGGGATAGGAGAATTGTATCATTCTCCGTCTGAATCCGGTGGTGTATGTGATAGAGATAACTGTCGATTCAACGGCCTGCAACGGATGCGGTCTTTGCGTGAAGGATTGTCCGATGCGGGTCTATGAACTCAAAGGAGGGACCAGTGTTCCTGTCCGTCCCGAGAACTGCATGGGCTGTCTCTCCTGCCATGAGATCTGCCCTGCCCAGGCACTGGAACACCGGGGGGTCTACCCCTCGAAACGTCACTATGTCGATATCCGCGTCTGCGAGATGCTCAATCGGGTGATCTGATGGTCGACATTACTGCGGAAGAGATGAACAAACAGTTTCATGCAGGTGCGGTCTTCAAGGCCGAGGACGTCCCCCTCTCCTGCTCGCCGAACGCGAAGGACCTTGAACCGACCCTTCACGGCGTCATGCATATGAACGGGATGATCATCAAGTCCCTCGAAGAGATCGCGGGCCGCGGTGCGAACGCCGTCACCTATCGCGCCGGCAAGAAGTTCGGCCATGAGGTGGCGCAGTACTTCAGAAAGATCGACGATATCGAGGAAGCCCTGCGTGAACTCTCGTACATCCTCCACGGCCAGTACACCTTCGAACTCTGGAAGCCCGAGGACAAGGAGAGTTATGTCGTCACCGAGAACGGGGAGACCTTCATCTACCTGGTCTTTCACGACTGCATCGTGCGGCAGACCCTCCGCCGCAACGGCATGGACCAGGGCGGCCCTCTCTGCCAGACGCTGTACGGGTATGTGGTCGGTGCGATCGAGGAGATCACCGGGAAACGGGCGAAACTGGAGATCGTCCACACCGGCCCGAATGCCTGCCTGAAAAAACTTATCCTGAAGTGATGATGGTTATGAAGATAGCAATCGAAGAACTTGCAGGGTGCTCAGGCTGCACCATCTCCGTCCTCGACCTCCATGAGGCCCTCCTCGACCTTGTTGCACAGGCCGATATCGTCTACTCCCCGGTCATCATGGACGCAAAAGAACCCCCCGAAGGTATCGACATCGCCTTCGTCACCGGGGCCGTCAGGAACGAGGAGAACGAGGCGCGCCTGAGGCTTCTCCGGAAGCGGGCGAAGACCCTCGTCGCCTTCGGCACCTGCGCCTGCTACGGCGGGGTCTCCGGCCTGTCCATGCTTGGCAAACAGGAGGATCTCTTTGCGTGCGTCTACCGCAGCGTCGAGACAGCGGACGAGGGGAACGTCGTCCCCACCGACGTCCCTCCCTTCCTGTACCGCGCCTTTGCCGTCGGCGACCTGGTGAAGGTGGATTACTATGTCACCGGTTGCCCGCCGAAGGAGAAGTTTCTGAAAGAGATCCTTCCGGCCCTTGTTTCCGGGAACAGGGTCGAACTCTCCAAAAAATCGGTCTGTTCCGAGTGCGACCGGAAGATGGGCGATGTCAAGGACTGGCACCTGAAGAGGCGCTATGAAGGTATTCCTGACCGCGAGCACTGCCTCCTCGGCCAGGGCTACCTCTGCCTTGGCCCTGTCACCTTTGGCCGGTGCAACGCCTCCTGCCCCCACAACAACGTCCCCTGCCACGGCTGCAACGGCCCCTCCCTTGACATCCTCAGGGAACCCTGCCGCGACATCTACAATATGATGGTGAAGCGGATCGCCGACCTCACCGACCTCCCCCAGAAGGAGGTTGAGAAAGAGATCTACGACGTGGCCCACACCATGTATCCCTTCACTATCGGGAGCCTGATCATGGAAGACAAAGAGATCTCAAAGATCCGTGACCTCGTGAAGGGGGCAGGAAATTGACGCGGCTGACCATCTCGCCGGTGACCCGGATCGAGGGGCACGCAGAGGTGCGGATCGACCTCGACGAGAAGGGCGAGGTATCGAGCGCCCACTTCAATGTCGTCGAACTCCGCGGCTTCGAGAAGTTCCTGCTCGGTGCGGCCGTCGAGGAGGCGCCGAGAATCACCCCACGGATCTGCGGTATATGCCCCACCTCCCACCATGTGGCGGCGGCCATGGCGACCGACCAGATCTTCGGCGCAGAACTACCTGCCACCGCAAAAAAACTCAGGGAACTCCTGATGGCCGGGCAGTACATCCACTCGCACGCCCTCCACTTTTTCATGCTTGCTGCACCCGACTTCCTCCTTGGCGACGCTCCGGCAGAGGAGAGGAATGTCATCGGGCTTGCGAAAAAGGTCCCCGAGATCGCAAAAAAGGCGATCGAGGTGAGAAAACTCGGCCAGCGGATCACTGAGGCCGTCGGCGGCAAACCGATCCACCCGAGCAATGCCATCCCCGGCGGCATGTCCCGCCCCCTCTCCGAAGACCAGCGTCAGACGCTCCTTGCATCGGCACAGGCAGGCCTTGCCGTTGCTGAAGAGGGATGGGAGACGGCGCGGGGGATCATGGACGGCGTCGACCTCTCCCTTGGTGCGGTCGAGACGGCCTTCATGGGCCTCTCTGACAACGGGGTCCACAGCGTTCTTGGCGGCGAGGTGAAGATCCTGGGGAAAGATGGTTCCCCGGCAGGTTCGTTCACCGGCCAGGAGTACGCCAGGCAGATCCGGGAATACTCTGAGGACTGGTCGTACCTCAAGTTCTGCCGCCTTGCCGGCGGCGACCACTACCGGGTCGGCCCCCTCGCGCGGCTGAACATCGTGCAGTCCATGGGCACGCCGAAGGCCGATGCCGCCCTTGCCGAATATCACGAGACCTTCGGCGCCTGCACCCAGACGACCCTCGCCTACAACATCGCGCGATATGTCGAGTTCCTCGGTGCCTGCGAGAAGGCCGTCGCCCTCCTCGAAGACCCGGCCATCACCGGCACCGATGTCAGGACACCTGTCACCGGCATCGCGGCAAAGCGCGGCGTTGGGATCGTCGAAGCCCCGCGCGGCACCCTCATCCATGATTACACGGTGGACGAGCAGGGCATGATCGAGAAGTGCAACCTCATCGTCGCCACCTGCCAGAACAATTACGCAATGGACAGGGGTATCGAGGACGTTGCCCGCAAGGTGATCGTCGGCGGTGAACTGACCGAAGCCGCATCGAATAGGATCGAAACCGTCATCCGTGCCTATGATCCATGCATCTCCTGTGCAACCCATGCCCTGGGTCGGATGCCGATGCGGATCCGGGTGGTACAGCAGTCCGGCAGCGGTCATGAGATTATTCAGGAAAAGGAAGTGAATTAAAATGGAGATGCTCAAACAGATCTTGACGGAGTTTCTCAGGCTTGATGGTGTGACCGCTGCTGTTGTCGTCGGGCGGGACGGGTTTGTGATCGAGGACGCAATCTCCGGGGATATCGACACCGATGCCCTCGGCGCCATGGCATCGACAGGTATGGGTACCTCCGAAGCGATGGGTACCGAACTCGGCAAAGGGATTCTCAATCAGATGCTTGTTGAACTGGAGAGCGGGCCCATCCTCCTCTCTCCTCTTTCTGAGGACGAACTCATCGCCATCGTTGCCGGTGACCGCGCCAATATCGGCAGGATCCGGTACGAGTTGAAGAAGAACAAGGAACGGATCATCGCAGCCCTGTAGAGTACGTATCATGATGTTGCCTGATGGGAAGACTTTCGGGAGCATGACGGCCCCTCTCACCGAGGTGCTGCCATTCACCGAAGCATTCCACGCCATTGTGCGAGTGCGCACCGACGACGGCGAAGGCTTCGTCCTCTCTGACGAGGGAAGAGCGGTAGCTGCCTGGTGCCGGGAGGGGACAAAGGAGTTGAGAGGTGGTTTTGCCCTCGCCCGCCTCCTTGCCGAATCGTCACTCCCGTGCGAGCTCAGCAGGTACGGGGATGATGAATACGGCCTTGCCCTGGAGAGGTGCCGGGATGCGGGGTATCTTATTGGATGGGAGAGTCCGGCCGAGGAAAGCGCGGCCCCTGTAACGGCGTTTCCCGAGGTCGAGGATTCTGCCACTGCAGGGTCCGCGGTGCCCGAACTGAACGAGGGGTCCCTGCATCTCATCCTTTCCCAGCCGGGTGTCGTCGCCGTATCCGCGTTCTATGAGGGTTTTGCCGTCCAGTCTGTCGGTGCGACCGATTTTGACCGCATCGCCGCTATCTCCGAGGACCTCCTCAGGGCCGGCCTGAAGATTGCCGACGACATGGAGATGGGCGGTCTCGACGAGATCATCCTGGAGACCCCGGGCGGAAAATTGATCATCGCTCCCTTCGGCGACCTCTCCCTCTGTGTCCTCACCGCAGCCAATGCCAATCTGGGCCTTGTGCGGGTCGCCCTGCGGAGCATCAGGTGGGAGGGATAGATCATGCGCCTGCCGCGGTCAGGGTCTCCTGGTACCAGCCTGGCCATGCCCCTCAGGGCCGTCATTGCCGACTGCCGGAAGAAGGGATTCACCGGTGCCGTGACCTTTATGGTGCACGGCTCGCCGGCGTCTCTCCTCTTCAGGTGCGGCATGCCGCTCTGCGCGGAGTCTGGCAGGGCCACCGGCATCCGGGCACTTGAGGAGATGGAGAGAGTAAGTGACGTCGTCACCGCAGAACTCTCCGGGTATTCTGAAGTGGAGATCGGCGCCGCTCTCCTTTTTAACGATGCCTGCAGGGTGACAACCGGGCCGCGTGATGCCAGTCCGGCGACCACGATCCACGCAGTTCGGGTCGGCCAGAAGAGCCGGTCTGCAACGGTGAAGATGGTACGGACAGTGGAGGCAGGCGATGATAGGCCGGCGACGCCCCCTCTCCCGAAGACCGGGGAGACGAAGGACGTCCTCAACCCGGAATCGGTTACGGCCCTGAAAAAGATGCAACAGAATTTCATGGCCGACGCATCCGATCTCCTCAAAGAAATGCACATGGGGCACCTCATTGTCGATCCGGAAAAAAGCCCGGATCAGTGATGGATCCGATATATTCAAGATCCATCCTTAAATGATGGTTTAAGCTATCTTATGGCCACGCGATAAATTAGGTATAATTAAATACCATCTTTCACAATCATTGGAGTAGAAGGTGTCGGATTGATCAGGGCATTTACGATCGCATCGGGGAAAGGAGGTACGGGGAAGACAACGGTAACCGTCAACCTCGGCACCTCTCTTGCCCAGCTCGGGAAAGAAACCTACATTCTTGATGCTGACATCGGTATGGCGAACCTGGGCCTGGTGCTCGGGCTTGAGGACGCCCCTGTCACGCTTCACGAGGTGCTGGCCGGGAAGGCGAAGGTGGACGACGCGATATATGAAGGGCCGAACGGTGTCAAGGTGGTCCCGAGCGGGATCTCCCTCCAGGGATTCCAGAACTCCGATCCCGATCGCCTGCGTGACGTTATGAGGGATCTCGTCGACCGCTGCGATTACCTCCTTGTCGATGCCGCCGCCGGTATCAGCAAGGACGGGGTTGTCGCCCTCGCCATCTCCGACGAGGTCATCCTGGTGGTGAACCCGGAACTCTCCTCCATGGCCGACGCACTCAAGACGAAGATCCTCACCGAGATGGTGGGAGGCGAGGTCTATGGAGCGATCATCAACCGTTCGGGAATGGAGAACACCGAGATCAGGAGACATTCTGTCGAGGACGTGCTCGGCGTCCGTGTCATTGACATGATACCCGAAGACCCGAATGTCCGCAGGTCGGCCGCGTACAAGACGCCGGTCGTGATCAAGTACCCCGCTTCCGAGGCCTCCCGTGCATTCAGAAGGATCGCCGCCGACATTGCCGGTGTCCACTATGAGGAGGAGACCGAGGAGAGTAAGCAGCACTTCATCGACCGTCTGGCTCACACGCTCTTCGGGGGGGCCCAGTAACATCTCATCATTTTCTGTGCTCGGTTCTGATCTGGACGCCGACATGCTGGCGGTGAGCGGAACACAGGATCCGGCAACAATTCCGGGAGACGATCGATGAAGATCATGGACGTCATTAACGAGATCCTTGGTCAGTCGCGATACCTGGGGTCATTCCCCTATTGCGAGATGGCACAGAGGGCCGGATCCGAGGAAGGGGCTATAGGGGTCTTTGTCGATGGTCTCAGGAACTCGGTGGTTCTCTTTTCCTGCGGTGAACCCTCGGGGGCAATCTATGGGGACGAGGTCGGAGCGCTCTACGGGGACCCCGCGGCACTGAAGATCCTGGAAATGGGTGAATACGAACTCTATGCCACGGAGAAGAGGATTGTCGATATGATCGTGGCGCGGTGCCGGGTCTTTAACAGGAGTCATTTCCCGCATCAACTCACGTCTGACATCCCCGAGTTCGGGGGCGAGAGAAAGAGTCCCGGCATCCTCTCGATCGTGGTGGAGAAGGAGAACAGTCCTCAGTCGGGGATGCGGGTTTCGATCCGGAAAGGGCGGCACGTGCTCCTGACCGACACGACAACCGGCGACGGCAGGGCTTCCTTCCGCCTTCTCAACGGACGATACGATGTTATCGTCGTTGACAGGGCTCAGGAGGTCTACACCTTCATGGTGGACTTTCATGGATCCCGCAGTGAACTGGTCATTGAACTGGGTGGGATGATGGATGGATAAAGGCAAACACGCGCAGCACCGCCTGCATGATATTCTGGATCGTATACGGGGAAATCCGACAGAGCAGACCGACGGTTATGTCTCTCCCGGAGAGGACGCAGAAAAAGGCGAGGACGACAGGACCCTTACCTCCCTCAGGTCGATGGTGGAGGGAAACAGGAACCTTGACATTCATTCCATGATCCGCGATGTCAGGAGCATGCACGAGGTTTCGGATGAGGATGCCGCGGACCCGACCGTTCAAGAGGCCCCTGCGGTGAAAGAAAGCCCTGTTGCCACTCCCGTGGAACTCGGTCCCGAAGAGGCTGAAACGGCTCCGGGTCCGGCCCCCGCAGAAGAGATCAGGCCGGCACCGGAAAGCCGGGTGCCGGCTATCGACCTTGACGATATCGATGCACTCCAGGGCATGATCGATTCGATCTTCGGTGACGAGGGTGCCACGACCCCCGCGGCACCCCGGCTCGACGAGGTGGATCCTGAGGACATTGCAGGTTTGACCGACACACCTGCAGCGCCCCTGGCCACGGCCACCCCGAAAAAGACCCGTTGGTCTGGAGGGGCCGTTCCCGAAGCCGGAGAGGACGAAGAATCTGCTATTGCCGGGATCACGAATGCCGAGGATATCGGCGCTCTTTCAGAACTGATCCTCCCGAAGGCCGCGACTTTCGACGTCGAAGAACTTGCACTCGATCAGGCCGCGCGAGACGCCCCGCTTGGTATGGGCTCTCTCCCACCCGAGATCGACACCCTCTGGAAGGAGGCGTTCCCGACGATCACCGAAGAGGCACGGAGCGTGGTGATCGGGAAGGACCAGGAGAAAAAAGCTGGTTTCCTGGGGAAGATCAATCTCTTTACCAAACTTGTCCGGAAAGTGGAGGAGTACGACCCCCGGCGCCACGGCCCTCTCGTCGACCTCGCCTTCACACCCGCGCCCGGCATCGAGGAAGTCGAACTCTACCCGGTCAACGAACCCTACGCCTATATCAGGATCATCTACGACAACGCCTCGCACGAGTACACCTACGAGGTGCTTGAACCGGTCCTCTCCGATGCCGAGAAAGAACTCCTCGGCGAGATCAAGAGCCGTCTCTTTGAACAGCTCGACGTCAACACGAAGGACATCTCCAGAGATGGGGCCAGAAAGGTTCTCCGCGACCTTTCCGACGAAATCATCTCGGATTACGGTATCAGCCTGACACCGGTCGCCCGCGAGAAACTCTTCTACCACATAGAACGCGACTTCCTCGGCGACGGTCTGATCGACGCCATCATGCACGACAAGTTTATCGAGGATATCTCCTGCGACGGTCTGGACAATCCAATCTTCGTTTTCCACGGCGGTTACGAGTCGATCAAGACGAACATGATGTACACCAATGCGGTCGAACTCGACTCCTTCGTCACCAAACTGGCCCAGAGGTCAGGGAAGTACATCTCCATCGCCGAACCGATGCTCGATGCAACGATGGTCGATGGTTCCCGTATCCAGATGACCCTCGGCAAGGAGGTCACGGCCCACGGTTCGACCTTCACCATCAGGAAATTCAAGGACGAACCTATCACCCCGACCGACCTCATCGAGTGGGGCACCTTCTCGCCTCTCTCCGTCGCCTTCCTCTGGCTTGCGGTCGAGGCGGGGAACTCGGCGATCTTTGCTGGCGGCACGGCATCTGGGAAGACAACAGCCCTCAACGCCATCTCCCTCTTCATCCCGCCCCTCGCGAAGATCGTCTCCCTGGAAGATACGCGTGAATTGAAACTCCCGCACCCCAACTGGATTCCCTCGGTCACCCGTGACTCCTTCGACACCGGCGGCAAGGGTGCGATCGACATGTACGAACTCCTGCGTGCGGCGCTGCGGCAGCGGCCCGAGTACATCTGTGTCGGTGAGGTCCGTGGCAAGGAGGCCCAGACCCTCTTCCAGGCAATGTCCACCGGCCACGTCACCTATGCAACCATGCACGCCGACTCGGTGGCAAGCGTCGTCCACCGTCTTGAAAACCCCCCCCTGGACGTCCCGCGGAACATGCTCACATCCCTGAACCTCGTCTGCATTCAGGTGCAGGCGCGGGTCGGCGGCCAGCGTATCCGCCGCAACAAACAGATCATCGAGATCCTGGACATCGACCCGAGGACCAACGAATTGATCACGAACGAGGTCTTTTCCTGGCACCAGGCCACCGACGAGATCAGGTATTCGGGCAAGTCGTACGTGCTTGAGAGCATCATGGAGACGCGGGGATGGAGCGAGGCACGGATGCGCGAGGAACTCAAGAGGCGGCAGGAGATCCTGGAGTGGATGCGGAGACAGAAGATCCGGCACTTCAGGGATGTCTCGAAGATGCTCATCTCGTACTTCCGTGACCCTGACGCGGTCATGGACGTCGTACGGCATGACCTCTATGGAGAAGGTGCATCGCAATGAATGGTTTTGAACGGTTCAGCTTCAACCTGCTCGGACAGCGGGTGAAGGAAAAAAGGGAAGATTATGTTGAGCTGAGGAGCGACCTGATGCAGGCGCGGCTGAAGACGCCTTTCGAGGCGTACCTCTCGACGGCCTATGTTGCGTCCATCGTTGCGGGCCTTGGCATGGCAGTGCTGCTCGGCGCGGTCACCTTCTTCCTGAACATCCCCTCGATGATCACCTACAAGGGAGCGTTGCCCTCCTTCTTTTATGGGTTTTCAGACTACCGTCTCCTCATCGGGACAACGGTTGTCGTCCTCCTCTCTCTCCTCATCTTCGGGGGATTCACCTACTTTGCCTTCCTGATCTACCCGAAGGTTGTGTCCGGGAACCGGCGACGGAACATCGACGCCACTCTCCCGTACGCGATCAACTATGTGACGGCGATGTCCACTGCAGGCATCACGCCTGCCGAGGTCTTCAGGCTCCTCGGACAGAGCCCGATCTACGGGGAGACCGCCGTCGAGGCGCGGTACATCTCTCGCGAGATCGATATGTTCGGCAAAGACCTCATCGAGGCGATGCGTATCGCCTCGACCTTCACGCCGAGTGCGAGGATGAAGGAATTTTTCCAGGGTGCAATGGCGACGATCTCCTCGGGTGCGAACCTCACCGAATACTTCAGGAACAAGGCCGTTCAGTACGGCAACGAAAATCACCAGCAGCAGAAGACCTTCCTCGAAACCCTCGGGCTCATTGCCGAGAGTTATGTGACGGCCATGGTCGCCGGCACCCTCTTCCTGATCATCCTGCAGTCGATCATGTCGATCATCGGCGGCGACTCGAACCCGATCTTCCTGATGATCATCATCTATCTCATGGTGCCGTTCGGGAGCATCATGTTCATCATCCTGATCAGTGCGATGACTCCGGAGGTGTGATATGGGATTTAAGTCACTCTTTAACGACCTCTTCAACCGCGAAGGAACGGGCAACGCCCGGGTGAAGGCGTCCGAACTGGAAAGGTATGAGAGCCGGGAAATGCAGATCGTCGATAAGATCGAGCACCAGCGGAAGACGCGGGTGGGCTTCGGGCGGTTCATGAAGCACCCTGTCCAGGTGCTCACCGAGACCCCGCTCAACAGTCTCATTGCGACGGTCCCCTTCTCATTCCTCTTCTTTATCGTCGGTTTCTCCCTGATCATCGTCAATTACGGGTGGTCGGCCCTCTTCAATACCACACTCATCGATGATGTCATCGTCTTTTCAGTCCTTATTCCGATAGTCCCGCTTGCAATTCTCGATTTCAGGGATGGGAAGCGGGAGAAAAACATTGAAGACGCGCTCCCGAACTTTTTCAGGGACGTTGCCGGGATGAACGACGCGGGCATGACCCTGCCAAACGCTATCCACATCGTCGCTGGAGGCGAGTACGGGGCGCTCACGCCGTACATCAGAAAACTCAACGTGGACATGTCCTGGAACATCCCCTTTGTCGAGGCAATCTATAACTTCGGCCAGCGACTCGGGACTCCCCTTGCCGAGCGTTCCGTCGACCTCATTGCAAAGGCAAGCAAGGCAGGCGGCGACATCTCTGAGGTGCTGCGGGCGGCGGCACGGGACAGTTATGAGTTCATCAACCTGAAGACAGAGCGGGCGAGCAACATGATCATCTATGAGGTGATCATCCTCATCGCCTTCTTCGTCTTCCTCTTCGTGATCGTGGTCCTCGAGTCCACCTTCCTCACGACGATGGCCGAGGCCGGCGCCGCTGCGTCGGCGTCAGGTGCAGGGAGCCAGTTCATGGGCAATGTCGATATGGACCTCTACAAGAGGATCTTCTCCCACTCCGCGATGGTCATGGGCTTTTTCTCGGGCCTCGTTGCCGGGCAGATGGGTGAGGGCCGCGCGACGGCCGGTCTCAAGTTCTCCGCCATCATGCTCATCATCGCCTGGGCTCTCTTCAGGTTCGCGGTCTGAAGGCCGCTTCCTTTTTTTTCGTGCCACCGGCAGGGCTCATGAGAAGACCATCGGGTCTTCGAGTAGTCCCCCGACCTGTATTTTAGGGGAGGCGGTGGGTCCCATTCTCTCTTCTGGACCGAGGATGAGGAATTTACATCGCCCGGACCTCTGGTTTTATCGGACTCGCTTCCTCCGTCCTCTATGAGAGTGAACTACCACGCCCTGAAGGGCGTGGCTTCCTGCTTCATCCTCCCTCTACTGAGGCAAGTCCACAGGCCCAAAGGCGCGTTCCGCACCTGATACCCCGACAAGATTCTGTTCTTGCAGGGCAA
>NZ_JAQVNX010000036.1 GCF_028702905.1 Methanofollis sp. | reverse complement strand
TGGGAAGAGCGAACGGGATATCCAGAGAAGGGGGATTGCCATCCCATCCCTATCCTGAGCGGGGGTTCCGGGGGCGTAGTCCCCCGGGTCAGGCACTCCAGAACAGGATTTACCATGAAAATGATCCAGACGTTCAATTCTGGAGTTATGGATGAGAATTTGAACACACAGATTTCTCTCATACCTGATATCCGGAGAACAAAACCGCCCTCAGAACGATCGGGCTCTTTGCCTTCCCGCCCCTATCTTCGTCCCGGGGGTCCGGGGGCGCTGCCCCCGGCGTGAAGATGTGGGAAGGGGTGATGATCAGGCGTGCCGCCCCGACCGCAGAATCTTCACCGCCGTCTCGCACCGGGGGGCGTTGCCCCCCGGATCCCCCACGGATGAAGATAGCCGAGGGGCGGCAATTGAACGGTATCCTTCAGGTGCCCTGTTGCAAGGAGAGGAATCAAGTATCCCTCCGCACTCAGGAGAACTGCAACGAGAAATTTTCATCACGTATGCTTGAGCCAGGGGTTCATGCCCGATTCTACAGAGCCCAAAAATCAAAGACCTTCGAGGAACCCCCGGCAGGCAGTATGGGGAAGGCGGAGGATCTGCGCTCCATCCCTGTGATCTGGGGGAGGACGCCAAACCCCGTATGAGGGTTTCAACGAAGCCCGATTTTCCGTCTTCTCGATTCCCTCCGGTCGTCCCCTGCCATCAGCACTTCAGAACAGAAAATTTCCAGAGTTCTCTCCGGGAAGTGATAACACTCTGAGAGTTTTTTAGAGTCGATCTTCGCGGAAAACCTCTCCGGCACTCCTGAAAATGAATTCTTCCCGGAGAAAAGATCCTCAAATGAGGGGGTTCGGGCTCCCTGAAAATGCCCCGCGGCATTTTTCACAGAGCGCTTTCCCAGCCCTCACTTCCGCCTGGACTCCAGTTCGGCGAGGACGTCCTCGAAATCTATGCCCGCTGCTTTCAGGGCGACGAGGAAGTGGAAGAAGAGGTCCGCGCCCTCCTCGACGGTCCTCTGGTCGACGCCGTTTTTGACCGCGAGGATGAACTCGGTCGCTTCTTCCCCGACTTTTTCGAGGGGTTTGTCGATGCCCTTCCTGTGGGTCAGGAGTGACGAGACATAGGAGTCTGGCGACGGGTGTGCGGCGCGGTCATTGATCACGGCCCAGAGTTCTTCGATCACGGCGAGGTCTTTCATGCCTCTTCCTCCTCCTCGTTGAGGATGACATCCCCGATCTCATGGCCGAAGAAGCGTTTTACAAGCATCCGCGCCTTCTCCACGGTGCTCCCTCCCTTCCCGATCGCGATGCCGAGATGGCTCTTCTCCCCGACGAAGACGTCCAGTTTCTCGCCGGTCTCGTCAGCACGGACAGCGACAACCTCTGCGGGCTTGAAGATGTTGGTGATAAAGTCCTTCTCCTCCTCGGCGTATTCGACCATCTCGATCCTCTTGCCGAGCACCTTCTGCATCTTCCTGATATTTTCTCCTTTTTTACCGATTGCAAGGCCCATGTCCCCGGGTTTTATGACGTAGATGATCCGGTCGAACCGCTCGTCGACGAGGCAGTCCACCGCAACAGATCTGGTGAGGATCCTCAACTCCTCGATATATCGTCTTTCTTTGAATCCAATGCTTCTTTCCATGTTCAAAATCCCTGATCTGTGATGATTGTATCTGTATTTCGATTCGAATCCCGTATTTTGTAGAGATTTCTTGACGGTTTTCCTATATATGTTGTGGGTGGGGGCGCTAAAAAAGGTTGGGAGATCATCCGGGTATGAAGCAATTCTGTCTTCAGGTGCGGGGGCACAGACTGCCTGCCGGAGGTTAGGAGATCATGCATCCGGTCCTCTGGAAATCTGGAAAAAAATGGGGGGAGGGATGTTTTCAACGGATGATGTAGGCGATGGTGACCGAAGCGGTGACCTTGATGGTGCCCGCCTCGACAGGGGTCGGTACCGGGGCGCCGGGCGCCTTTGCGTCCATTGCCCTGAACTGTGTGTTCTCGTAGAAGGGAACATAGATCCCGCCGATGGAGATGTCCTGGATGCCGGTGATGTTCACGCCCGAGGCCGCCGCGACGACGTCGGCATCGGCCTTCGCCTTCTGGACGGCATTGGTCAGGGCCTCGCCTCTGAACTGCTGTTCCTTCTCCGGGCTGAGGGTGAAGTAGACGTTGTTGACGCGGTTGGCCCCGTTCGATACGGCAAGATCGGCGATCTCGCCCGCCCGGGTCACGTCCTTCAGGGTGATCTCAAGGGTGTTCGTTACATGGTAGGTCACTTTCTGGGAACTGAAGGGCTTGTCGTTCTCCGGGTACTCGGGCCAGATGGAGTAGCCGGTCGTCTTCATGTCCTCGGGAGCGATGCCCGCGGCCTTGAGGGCATTGGTAACTTTCGCCATCTCGCGGGCATTGACGGCCTGTGCCTCCTTCGGATCAGTGTGCTCGTTCTCGACGGCGACGGAGATGACGGCGCGGTCGGGCGTTGTGGTGACCTCGCCGGTTCCCGAGGCATGGATCAGTCGCTCCTCAGGTGCGTTGTCTGTCGCGGCACTGGCGCTCCAGACGCCGGCGGCCAGCAGCACCATGAGGGCGGCACAGAGGAAAATGGTTCGTGTCCGCATGATAATCAGCTGTAGTCGGTCGTGCGGCTACAAATATCTTCCCAAGACTTCCAAAAAATTCGCAGTTATTATCGGTCTGTTTTCTGATCCATATCCTTCTCTTCCCTTTCTTCACTGGCGGTATCTTTCGAGGAGGAGAGCGCCCCGATCAACCGTGAGATGAAGACGGCCATGAAGAGGACGCCTGATACGGCTTCCAGAAAGGCAAGGGAACGTGCCTGAGAGGTGAGAGGCACGATGTCGCCGTAGCCCGCGGTGGTGAGGGTGATAAAACTGTAATACAGGAGGTCGGAGAAGCCGGGCTGCCCTCCTGTCTCTGTGGCGTGTGCGACCAGAAAGGATCCCGGGTGTACGGACTCCAGGTAGGTGTAGGCCGATCCCCATGTCAGTCCGAGGAGGAGGTAGACGGCGATCGCCCCGTAGATGACGTCGTCGGTCACCCTGCCCCTGATGATCGATCGCAGGACGGCCACGGTTGCAAAGGCAAAAAATATGGGGTTGATGATGCTTTCCACGGTTCTGATCTCCTCTCCTGGGATGAGGAAGCCCGACCACCCTGCAATGAAGGCGAAGGTGCCGAGGACGATGGCAATGATAAATGTCCCCCGCCTTTCGCTCACCGCATAGACAGCAGCGACGAGGACCGCGGAGGTGAGGGCCTTGAGAAAGGCGTTTGCCTGGGTGATGGTCCCGATATAGGGGTAGAGGACGAGGAGGAGGACGAGTGAGAAGGTGAGGATGAGATATTTTCTTCTGCTGAGTTTCTGGTGGATGCCCCCGGCTACCATCCGTGCCTCCTGTGTAGTCTTCCCCTCTTGGCCTGGCCCATCGGTGCAGGTCGATATGCGCCCCTGGTATGTGGCATTTGCGGTGGGTGAGAGCGAGACAGATACGCGCCCTGACGGCAGGGGTATGTACGGCCACGGAGCGCCGTAATTTTTGCGGCAGGTATGGGAATTGTTCATGATTCTTTGTTCTTTTTTTATATCCGCCCTCCCTCCGAATGAAAACTTTAATACCGGGAAAAATTTGAGAGGTACATGGAATTTATGCCACGAAAAGCAAGAACAACGGATGGAGACGGTCTTTCGGCATGTGGGTGTGAGGCGGCCGGAGGCTGTGGCAGCCATCGGCAGCCGGCCAAAAGGCAGGTTCAATGTGAACTCTGCGGAGAATCGTTCACACCCAGATCTGATGACGACGAGGGCTCTTCTCTCTGCCCAGAATGCCGCCGTGCCTATGTCAGGATCTGCCCGTACTGTGAACGTCCGTACAGGACCGACCGCTGGCCCCAGGACCTCTGTCCTGAGTGCTATGAAGACCAGGACTGGCGGCGTGACGACGCTGGAGACGGGTACGAGGACGAATTCGACCGTCTTGATGCCTACTGATCAGGGGACTGGTCAGGCGCCCCTTTCTTTCAGGCGGCTTGTTCCGCTCTCTTCACTCTTTCGCTCAAAGATCAGCCTGATGTTCGGGACAATCATATAAACCCTGAAATATCCCCCGATATGGTGGGTGTCAGGCCGGTACGCCCTCAGGGCGGTCACTTCTCTCCCGAGCGACTCCCGGGCTTCCGGGCTGATCTCCCGGTCTTCCTCTGTTTTTGGCAGGATATCCTCTTTTAACACCCGGATCTGGTCTGCGATCATAGTCTCAAGGAGGACGCGGGAGTACCGTCCCTGGAGTGAACGGACGATCACGAACTGGGCAAGGAGGATAGGCACGACCGGGAGGAGGGTGCCGAGGATGGTGATCTCCTCGACGTCCATGAGGCGGCCGAAGGTCATGCCCGGGAGGAGCATCGCCGCAATGATGATGGTGCCGGAGAAGGCGGCGCCGGCACCGATGATGAGGAGGACAGGGAGGATGGTCCATGCCCCGCCGCCGAACTCGGTCTTCAGGTCATGGTGGAGGTTGATCAGTTTTTTGAAGAAACCGGGCGAGTAGGGTTTCATTCCCCATATGACACCGTAAAAAGCGATGATCGCGATGGCCTGCAGGGATATCAGGGCGGCAAGCTTCATGGTGAACTCGCCCCGTATAAAGAGGATGAGGGCGACGAGGATGTCGACGGCATAGATCAGGATGAACCCCGGTGTCAGGGGCTGGCTGTTGACGAAGAAGAGGTTCCAGAATATCTCGGCAATGCCGCTCGTGTTGGCCCTGACGCTGTCTTTTATTGCCCCGATATCTTTCAGGATCCTGGTATACGCGAGGATGTCCTCCTTTTTCGGGCGTGCCCCGGTCCCGCCGGATGGGATGAACATGACAAAGGGGTGGACCATGTACAGGAGAAAACTTGCGACGATCCAGAAGAGGTGAAAGGCAGGGAGGAGGAGAAGGAGGATGAGACAGAGGAGGATGCTCCCCACAAGGACGACGTTCTCGATAGTGTGGACTCTGTGCGGCGCCAGGAGTTTCTGCCGGTCGGCTTCGGCTTCCCTGATCGCCTCCTCTGTCCGTGTCCAGAGGGCATCTGCTTCGCCGCCTTTTGTGTCCATGTCAGAAGAAAATCGCTATTTCTGGTTATATATCTCCCTGTCTGCCGGGACGAACCTGAACGCGGCCGAGTTCATGCAGTATCGCAGGCCTGTCGGTCGGGGTCCGTCGTCGAAGACATGGCCGAGGTGGGCGTCGCACCGGGCGCAGAGCACCTCGGTCCGCACCATCCCGTGGCTCCGGTCTGTTTGTGTCCTGATGTTGAGGCCTGAGACAGGTGCGGAAAAACTCGGCCAGCCTGTGCCAGAGTCGAACTTTGCCGTCGAGGAGAAGAGGTGGGTCCCGCAGCAGATACAGACGTAGAGCCCTTTTTCCTTCCAGTCGTGGTACAGGCCGGTGAAGGGTGGTTCTGTCCCGGCCTGCCGCGCTACCCTGAATGCCCCGGGGGAGAGTCTCTGTTGCCACTCGTCCTCGGTGAGGCGGCACCTCTGCCTCTCGCGTACCTCGCCGGTCAGGGCGTCGTAGATGCGGATGGTCTCTCTCTGGTCCATCGCGCCCCCTCCTCGCTGGCCGGGGATAAGAGTTGCGGCCACGCACCGCGCCCTCCTCACTCCCCGGATTTCTGTTCGATCTCGACGAGAGTGAGTGCGAAGGTGAGGTCGTGGCCTGCAAGGGGATGGTTTGCGTCCACGGTAACCCACTTCTCGGTGACCTCTTTGATGGTGACAAGGGAAGTGTTGCCTTTTGTCAGGCTGATCCTGGCGATCCCGCCGGGTATCAACTCCCCGGGGATGGTGAGTTTTTTTCTCTTCAGTTTGAAGACCAGTCTCTTCCTGTACGGGCCGTAGGCCTCTTCCACCGGGAGGAAGACGGTCTTTGTCTTGCCCGGCGCCATGCCGACGAGCGCCTCCTCGAAAGCGGGGTTGACTGTTCCGTCCCCGATGACTATCTGTTGCGGCCCCTCCGACCTGTCGAAGACAGTGCCGTCCTCCCGTGTCCCGGTGTAGGTGACACGGACGGTGTCGCCGCGTGCTGCCTGTTCCATCCCGGGAATATGGGGCCGGATCTCTGATGAAGTACAGAGGGCTATATACGGGCCGTCGCATTTTTGAGACTGCGGGTCGACATCGCTGGTATGATGGAATGGCGAAGACCGCCGGCCTGTGCCCTGCCCCGGGCCCTGATTGCCGTCGCTGTCTGCCTGTGCCTCCTGGCACCAGTGTCGGCAGTGTTTCTTGAAGTGAAAGAGAAAGGGTCTATTGTGTCTTTCAACACGGAGAACGGCACGATGACCATCGCCCCTGACGGGGTGTACGAGTGTGGTTACGAGAACGACACCCGCCTGTGCGGCTGGTCGCCGGTGTCCGGAAAACTGGTGGCCGGTGCGGTCCCTGATGCCCGTATCTTTTCTGAGTTCCACGTCGGTGACGCGGTCGCGGCCACCGCCCTCGGCGGCGAGGGAGGTCGCTGGATCGCCGTGGGCAGGATCGTCGAGTCTGCAGACGTGCCGTATCTCACCATGATCGTCGGCGACCCTGCGAAGCTGCCTCTCTCCCTTGCCGGCGACTATGCCCTCCGCTATGATACGCGTCCAGACTGCGCGAACTGCACCGGATCGGTCTGCCCGGCAAAGGTAGCGAATGTCACGATCACAAGTGAGGGGAGAACCGTGCTCCAGCAGACCCTTGCTCCCCGGGAGACCGCATTCTTCAACGGGAGGAACGACAACTCCAGCGTCTCTGTCACCTTCCTCGGAGGACAGGCATCGGCGTACGACTGCTCGGGCGGGCAGATCATCCCCCCGGGTCCGCAGCCTGTATCGAGCTTCGTTGTCGTCGTGAACCCGCCGATCGGTTTCCCTGAACCTTCGACCCTCCCGGCGACGACGGCGCCGACGACACTGGCCCTCCCGGCCCTGCTCCCTCTTGTAGCGGTCGGGCTTGTCGGGATTCTTGTGCGGAGAAGACTGGGTTAATTCTCTTCGGGGTATAATCGTCTCTGCTTTGAGAAGAGAAATTGCCATACCCTCTTATCATAATGATGGGGGGTCCGGGGGCCTCGCCCCCCGGGGGACTGCCGCTCGAAAACCTACTGGTTTTCTTCAAGCTCGCACCTCCCGCCCCCCCTCCCCTGTCTTCCCGGGGAGAGGTTTCACCCCCTCCCCCCTCCCGACCTTGTGGAGCACCGACGAGCTGACAGACACCCGCGCGGCCCGGAAACCCTTACAGCCTGATCAGACGTGTCTCCTTCGTTGCGGTGTCGAGGAGGGCGACGGTCGGCGTCCCGGTGAGATAGCCGCAGACCTCGCCGGGATTGATGGCAAGGGTCCGGCCATAGCGCCCGATAAGGGGGCGGTGGGTGTGGCCCGAGACCAGGACGTCGTAGGACCCCTCCTCCAGAAGGGCGGCGAGGAGTGCGGGGTCGTCGCCGTGGACGAGGCCGATGGCAAGACCGCCTGCATCGACCTCTGCGCATGCGCTATGCAGATCGATGTTGTCGTACTCCGCGGCCTTCTTCGACAGGAGAACCCGGTCCCCATCATTGTTCCCGAATACCCCGATCAGGTCTCCCTTCATCCCTGCAAGGGTATCCAGAGTGAAAGGTGCGATGAAATCGCCTGCATGGAGGACAAGATCTACTCCTGCCTCGTTCAGCACTCTGACCGCCTCTTCAACCAGGGGGAGGCGGTCATGGGTGTCGGCCATGATCCCGATGAGCATACCCCTCCCTTGGTCTGCGGAGAGATAGCATTTGCCTATCGGTGCGGGCCGGCACCCCGTTCCCATACCCGCGGGATGGGAAACTATTGGGTGTTGATTTACATGTGATTCATTTAACGGCGCCCGCATCCCCGCCGGAGATTCATAATGACTATATAGAGTCGTAGGAAGAACTTACTTTATGAACATGAAGATTCTGACCGCCCTGATCTCTGTGGCGATCCTCTGTATGCTTGCCGTTGCCGGCTGTACCGGCACGGACACGAAGGTTCCCGTGCCGACCCCTGCCCCCCAGGAGAACACCACCCCCGCAGCAAACGTGACCGCCCCCGTCGAGAAGCCCCTTTATGTCGTCGGTATCGACGGCAACTACAAGCCGTACGCGTACATGGACGAGAAGGGCAACCCGATCGGCTTCGACGTCGAGTCCATCCAGTGGATCGGCAACGAAATGGGCTTTGACGTGAAGATCCAGTCGATGGCCTGGGACAGCATCATCCCGTCGCTCCTCCAGAAGAAGATCGATATCGTCTACTCCGGCATGTCCATCACCGATAATCGCTCGAAACAGGTGAACTTCTCCAAACCGTACTGGATCGTCAACCAGGCCGTCGCTATCCGTGAGGGCTCCACCGTCACCCTCGACGACGTGAAGGAGGGCAAGGTCGTCCTCGGTACCCAGCGCGGCTGCACCGCCTACGAGTGGCTCGACAAGAACCTGCTCCAGACCGGCAAGATGACCGAGGACAACCTCAAGCTCTACGACAACATCCAGCTCACCCTCAGCGACCTCCAGAACAAGCGTGTCGACGCAGTGATGTACGATGTCCCGGTGATCAAGACGTCCATCGAGGGTAAGCCCCTCGTGATGCTCGGCGAGATCCAGACCGACGAGGAATACGGCGTCGCCATCCGCAAGGAAGACACCGAACTCCTCGCCACCATCAACGAAGGCCTGGACAAACTGATGGCCTCCCCGAAGTGGGAAGAGCTGAAGCAGAAGTACGAGATGGAGTAGACCGGCCAGGCCGGACCTCCCCTCTACATTTTTCAAGGATGGTACCCAATTTATAATCTAACGTGAGTAGTGCTGCCATGATTCG
Organism: Methanofollis sp.; assembly: GCF_028702905.1. Lineage (NCBI taxonomy): Archaea > Methanobacteriati > Methanobacteriota > Methanomicrobia > Methanomicrobiales > Methanomicrobiaceae > Methanofollis > Methanofollis sp. The sequence goes on along the minus strand of NZ_JAQVNX010000036.1, from coordinate 10,496 downwards.
TGTACCAAGCCGCCTGGCAGTGGAGTGAAGCCGGGTGACCGACGTATCAGCCTTTATTGTCCAGACCCTTCTGTATCTTGCCCCGGGTATAGTGCAGACGCTTTCTCTGGTCATCGTGTCCATCCTGCTCGGTCTCCTGATGGGGGTGCCGATGGCTGTCGGGCAGGTCTACGGCCCTCGGCCCCTCAGGGCTCTCATCGGGGTGTATGTCTGGTTCTTCAGGGGTCTGCCGAACCTTGTCCTTCTCTTTCTCTTCTTCTTCGGGATCTTCCCGATGCTCGGCCTTCCCGACGACCCCTTTATTGTCGCCTTCACGGTGCTCGGCCTGCGGTCAGGTGCGTACCAGTCTCAGATCTTCCGGGGCGCGATCCAGTCGATCGGTGAGGGGCAGATGACCGCGGCGCGCTCTCTTGGCATGAGTACGCCGCAGGCGATCCGGCATATCATCCTGCCTCAGGCGATGCGGATCGCCCTGCCCGGATGGTCGAACGAGTACCCGATCCTCCTCACCGACTCGGCCGTCTGCTACGCGATCGGTGTGGCCGAGATCCTGGCAAAGTCGTACCAGCTCGTTTCGAGGACTGCCGAACCGATGGCCGTCTTCCTCATTGCGGCGGTGATCTATATCCTTCTCAACTATGGCGGGATGTGGCTCTTTGCCCGGATTGAAAAGAAGATCAGCATCCCTGGATTTGGAAAAGGAGCTCTGTGAAAATGAGTGCAGACAACTATATCCTCCGCGTGGAAGGGATCCACAAGGCGTATGGCGATCGGGAGGTGTTGAAGGGCGTCTCCTTCGATGTGCGAAAAGGGGAGACGAAGGTGTTCATCGGTCCTTCGGGAACGGGGAAGAGCACGCTTCTCCGGTGCATCAACCAGTTGACCCTGCCCGACCAGGGCCGTGTCTTCCTGAATGACGAGGAGGTGACGAACTCCGGTGCCCGTATCAACTACTTCAGGCAGAAGATCGGGATGGTGTTCCAGAACTTCTACCTCTTCGACCACCTGACCGCGGTGCGGAACGTGGAGGTCGCCCTCCTGAAGGTGAAGAAGATGGACGCCGCGTCTGCCCGCGAGAAGGCCCTCGCAGAATTGCGTTGCGTCGGTATGGAGGACTGGGCAGAGAACTATCCTGCCGAACTTTCCGGCGGGCAGGCGCAGCGCGTCTCGATTGCCCGGGCCCTTGCGATGGACCCCGACGTGATCCTCTTCGACGAACCGACATCGGCCCTCGACCCGGAACTGACCCGCGAGGTGCTTGAGGTGATGAAGAACCTCGCACGCCAGGGTATGACGATGCTCGTCGTCACCCATGAGATGGGTTTTGCCCTCTCGGTGGCAAATGAGATCCTCTTCATGGAGCATGGCAAGATCACCGAACGCGGTTCCCCTGCACAGGTCAGGGACGACCCGGCATTTGCGCGGATGCGGAAGTTCATAGGGAAGTTCGGAGATTTCGGAGACGTTTCTGGAACAGAGAATGACTGACGTTGCTTTTTTTACGGAGGTCCTTCTCCCTGCCCTCCTGAAGGGCGGGTTCGTCTCTCTCCAGTTGATCGCCCTTACCGCCCCCTTCGGCCTTCTGGCAGGGATCGCCATCGCCGTTGGCAGGACGTACGGCAGCCCGGCCGTCTCCGGCCTCTGCCGCGGCTACATCATCTTTTTCAAGGGCTGTCCTCTCCTCCTGCTCCTTTTCATCCTGTACTTCGGCCTCCCGTCCCTCGGCATTACCCTGCCTGCCTTTGTGGCGGCGGTGATCGGTTTCATCCTCTGTAATGGGGCATATAACTCCGAGTATATCAGGGGCGCCCTCCTCTCGGTGAAAGAGGGGCAGATGATCGCCGCCCAGGCCATTGGGATGAGCCGCTGGCAGGCGATCCGGTATATCATCCTCCCGCAGGCCCTCCGCCGTGCAATCCCGGGCGTCTCCAATGAGTTCATTTACCTGATCAAGTACTCCTCCCTCGCCTACCTGGTCACGGTCACCGAACTGACCGGGGCTGCGAAGATCGTTGCCACGAAGTACTTCGTCTATTTTGAGGCATTTGCCCTCGTCGGGATCTTCTACCTCATTCTTGTCAGTATTGCGACCGTAGTCGCCAATCAGATCGAGAAGAAGTTCGCCGTCCCGACATGAGGGGCGTTTTCTCTTTTTTTTGGCTCTGGAGGATCTCCACAGAGCCCGAGATCGGGACGATTTCCGCCCTCCCTCCCTCACTCTCCCTGGCACCAGGGGAGTTGGGGGTGAGGGAGACATTACCTGCACTCATACGTCTGGCCTGAAGGCGTTGAGTCCTGCCGAATTTCATCCTGTTTTGCACACAGACTCCAGTACGCCCGGATCTCCAGATCTTCTCGATATGGCCCTGAACCGGGTGTGTGTCTCCTGGATTGGAGGCAGATCCTGGCGCATTTGGTCCGGACGTGTCTGCCACGGCGCCACAGGGGTGGGGTCGGGGGATCCGCACTGCTCGTCATGAGTCCGGGGGCAGCATCCTTCCCGGGGTTTTTTCGTAATTGTACTCTCCGTGCACTCTGCCCGCCATGGGTTAGGTATATCCGTGCCGGCATCCACCGACGGGTGAACAGGGGGACTGTGTCATGCATCATGGGCGGACTGCGACAGCGGAGGGGAGAGGGTGACCAAAGAGATCAGGCCTGACCACGAACTCGACTGCATCGGCCTCTACTGCCCGATGCCGATCGCCCGCACGAAAGAGGAGATCGAGAAGATCGAGGTGGGTGAGGTTCTGAAGGTGGAGGCCGACGACCCGGCCGCGGAGGAGGACATCACGCGGTGGGCGAAACGGATGGGTCACGAGATTGTGAAATTGGAAAAAGAAGAGGGAATTCTGACGTTTTATATCCGAAGGACGAAGTGAGGTGGGAAAATGGCAAAGATACTCTATGTCCAGACAAGCGGGACAGACACGCCCGAGAGGCTGTACGCCCCCTTTATCCTGGGGGCGACCGCCGCCGCAATGGGAGTGGAAGCGGCGATCTTCTTCATGATCAAGGGGATCACCGCGGTCAGGAGGGGGGAGGCAGAAAAGATCCGGATCGGGGCCTTCCCGACCCTTGCGGAGGTGATGCGGCAGGCGATCGACGCGGGGGTGAAGATCTACATCTGCGAACAGAGCACGCAGCTTCTCGGGGTTCCGCGGGGAGACTTCATCGCTGAAGGGACCATCGCCGGCGGGGCGACCCTCAATGACCTGGCCCTGGACGCCGACGCGGTGATGACCTTCTGAGGGAGGGGAAGATGGTCTATCTGGATCATGCGTCGTCTGTTCCCGTCGATCCCCGCGTCCTTGCCTTTGCCGGGCAGTACCTGAAGGAGGAGTACGGCAACCCGTCGTCCCTGTATGCGCTCGGCCTCTCCACGAAGCAGGCGGTGGAAGAGGCCCGGGTGCAGGTGGCGGCCCTGGTCCATGCCGAAACACCGTCCACGATCGTCTTTACCGGCAGCGCCACCGAGTCCAACAATCTGGCGGTCCGGGGGACGGCCCTCAGGAACCGGAAAAAAGGGAAAAGCATCCTTGTCAGTGCGATCGAGCATGTCTCCGTCCTGAACCCGGCCAAAGATCTCCAGAAGCAGGGGTTCGACCTCGGGTTCGTACCCGTGGACCGCTACGGGGTCGTCGACCTCGGTTTCCTGGAGGAGCACCTCGCGCCTGAGACGACCGTCGTCTCGGTCCATTATGCGAACGACGAGATCGGGACCGTGGAGCCGGTCCGGGAGGCGGCCGCGATCGTGCACGAGAAGGGGGCGTACCTCCATGTCAATGCCACGGCGGCCGCGGGCCGGATCCCTATCGACGTGCAGAAGGACGGGATCGATCTCCTGACCCTCTCAGGCAATGACCTCGGCGGGCCCAGGGGTGCGGCGGCGCTCTATGTCGGGCCTGGGGTGAAGGTCCAGACCGTGATGCCGGGCGGCGGGCAGGAGAAGGGCCTGCGGTCGGGGACGGAGAACGTCTTTGCGATTGCGGGGATGGGGGAAGCGGCACGCATTGCCGCCCTGGAGATGGAGGATGAGATGGCACGGGAGAAGGCGGTCCGGGACAGTCTGATCAAGGAGGTTCTGACGATCGAGGAGTCCTATCTCACCGGCCACCCCGACTTCCGCCTCCCGAACCACGCGAGTTTCAGGTTATCGAGGATCGAGGGGGAGAGCATCCTCCTGAACCTGGACACCTTCTTCGGCATCCAGGTGGCGACAGGCTCGGCCTGCACCTCACGGACCCTGGAACCGTCCCATGTGCTCCTGGCCATCGGCCTCGCGCATGAGGAGGCCCATGGGTCGGTGGTGATGAGCCTCGGGCGGTCGAACACCCTGGATGACGTGCCCCTCGTCGGCCGGGCGATGAAGGAGACGGTGACGAGGCTGCGATCGATCTCTCCCCTGTAATGTATGGAGGTGTGGGATATGGAGGACAGGCCGCAGATCGGCTATTCAAAAAAAGTGATGGACCACTTCATGAACCCCCGCAATGTCGGGGATATCGAGAACGCCGACGGCATAGGGACGGTGGGAAACCCTGTCTGCGGGGACTTGATGCAGGTCTCGATCAGGGTGGAGAACGACATCATCACAGAGATCAAGTTCAAGACTTTCGGCTGCGGGTCGGCGATCGCCACCGCGAGCATGGTCACCGAGATGGCGAAAGGGAAGCATATCGACGAGGCGCTGAAGATCACGCGGCAGGACGTCGCCGACGAACTCGAAGGTCTGCCGCCGGTGAAGATGCACTGCTCGAACCTGGCGGCCGACGCCCTGCACGAGGCGATCAAGGATTACCGCGCGAAGAAAGAGGGCAGGAAGGAGGCGATCGAAGAACCGGCACGCTGATGTGGGGGGCGGTCGAAGGGGTGATGATGCCAGAGGGATGCTACAGTATCACCGACCTCATGCTCCTCATGACCGACAAGATCGACGAGACGGCGAGGAGTCTTGACGACACCGAGACGGGCGCGTTTGTCGACGCCATTCTTGCGGCAAAGAGGATCTATGTGGTGGGTGCCGGGCGGTCGGGCCTTGTCGCCCGGGCGTTTGCGATGCGGCTGATGCACCTCGGGATGGAGGCCTATGTGGTGGGGGAGACGATCACCCCGGCCCTGCGCGAGGGCGACCTCCTTGTCGCCTTCTCCGGGTCAGGGGAGACGCACTCGATTGTCGAGTTCTGCGAAACGGCGCAGGGACTTGGCGGCCGGGTCTGCCTCCTCACCGCGGCGCCCGACTCGACCCTCGGCCGGGCCGCCGAGATCGTCGTGGACCTTGGCGTGGCGGCGCCGCCTGTTCCCGACACTCCTGGCCAGTACGAGGTGCGGCAACTCACCGGCCAGTACCGCTCTGTTTCTTCTGAATTCGCTCCCTTCGGGACACTCTTCGAGATGACGGCCCTCATTTTTTCTGATGCGGTCCTCTCGGCCCTGATGGAACTGAAGCACTGCAGTCTCGATGAGATCAAGGGAAGAATCTCGAATATCCAGTGATCATCGTCGTAAATATGCCCTGCCGACCAGGGCAAGGCCACTGAACACTGCAATGAGGGCGGCGACAATGCTAAGAGAGGAGATGTACCTGGCCAGCACCTCGGCCCTCCCGGTCATGGCATAACTGCCGAGCCCGACAAGGAGAAGGCAGCCTGCCGCCGCCCATGCCGATCCGATCCCCAGTTTCAGGAGGTCCTGTCCCATCGTATCCCTGTGTCTCCCGATCGGTTGGACTGGAGATATACTTTTTGATTCGTGTTTTGTCTTATTTTATCTATCTGATGATGCTTATTGTATGTATTGTGCAATATTTTTCGAAAAATATATCCTGCGCAGCAACAATCCCCTGTTCTGATGACAGATCGTGTATTCTGCCCGGAGGTGACCTGTGTCCTGGCGGTGGCGCTCGTCGGAAATATGATCATCCACTCCTGAGGCCTGCCCCTGCTCCCGGTCCGGAACACCATGCATCCCTTTTTATTTCCCCCGCGGAAACCTATCCCTGAGAACCATGAGCGAACAGAAGGGACACTTTGAATCCGGCCGGTGGGTCGAGGACAGGGAACCCGAGGCCGCCCCGGAGACCCCGGAAACCCCGAAGGCCCCGCAGGTGGACGAGATGGTGCACGAGGCCTCGACTTCGGTGAAAAAAGCGATCGACGACGTCGTCCACCTCGGCAAACACCTCTTCGGGACAAAAGAGGGGCGCGACCACCTGGAAAAGAAGGTGCGGGCGGCCGGCGCCGAACTGGAGAAGGCGATCGGCGAGGTCGCCGAGACGGCGCGTCGGAACCTTGAGAGGAATGGCTGAGAGAGGTCTCTCTATTTCCTTCTGGCGAGGAGCCGCGCCTTCCTCGTCTCAAGCCCGGTCCTGGCCTCCTCCTCGCCCACGTCCGGGTCCCTGTACCGGGTGAAACGCTCGCAGAGAAGGTCCGGGCACTCGCCGCAGTGGGTGAAGTGCCGTTCACCCGTGCAGCAGGCATACACCGGACAGATCTCGGCGCCGACAAAAGCCGTCCAGAACGGTCGGCCCATCACATGGTCGCATCCGCCGCATTCTTTCCGGTGCTCACATTCGTCGCAGATCACACCGCAGACAGCGGTTCTGATATCGGGTTCCATGGGTGACGCTTACTCCTCCTCAAGTGCCGCCATCGCCCCTTCGATCATCGAGCGTGCCGCCCGGACCTTCGACCTGGCCGCACCGTACTCGCCGCCGTCGCATGCGTCTTCGGCCTCGGTATAGAAGCGTTCGGCCCGTTCGGTCCGTGCCCGCACTTTTTTCACCTTCCCTTTCTGCCCGCCCTCTTCGAGAAGGTCGATCTCCTCGCGGAGAGTCAGCAGGTCGCCGGAGATCTCCTCGAGTTCGGCCCTGACTTCGTCCTCCTCGGCCTCGATCCCGGCCCTCTTCTCCCGTGTCCGCTCTCGGGCCGCCTCCTGCGCCTCTGCCTGGGCGTTTTTGATCTCCCAGATCTCGTCCTCCACCTCCTTCACCTTCTCTGCAAGGAGGGCGGCGAAGGCGGTCCTGTCCTCGCGTGAGTCCTCATATCCGTGGTAGGCCTCGTACGCCCCGCCGGCGGCGGCCCCGCCCAGGGCGTCGGTGATGCTCCCCTCCTCGCGCCGCATGATGCCGCCGAGGACGCTCCCGACCCCGGCACCGACGAGGGCCCCCATCAGACCCCGTGCGACCTCTTTTTTCTCCCGTGCGACGGTGTAGGTGACCTTCACGTTCTTCTCCGAGGGCGCCACCAGCAGTGTCCCCTGTTCGCCTGTCCTTTTGACGTCCATCGTGGCGGTCTGGCCGTCTCTTTTCTCGCCGGTGATCTCGGTCCCTTCAAGGGCGAGATGGGATACCAGGCGTTCCAGGAAGTCGTCGTACCATTCGGCCACACCCTGACCGTAATATATAAAGGGCATGATTATCGCATCTGCCTTTTAAAAATAAAAATATAAATCTGTCGGTTTACCCGGACGCGGGCTGTCCCCTCCTCCTGCGCCCCGGTGCCGTCTCCTGATCGGTGTCACAGGGGAACGCCGAGCAGGTGGAGCACGACGACGATGATCACGCCGATAATCCCGCCAAGAGCGCTGATCAGGACCGTGATGATGTCTATAGGGATGTCGGGCTTGCCAAAGAGTCCCATCAGGTTGAAGAGGTTGATCAGGAAGAGGACGATAATGCCGAGGACTGCGTTGATGACCAGGACGAAGACGTTTTTGACGAAGTAGTACAGCAGCACCGCGACGAGGACGGCGAGGACGATCCCGAGGAGTGGTCCGAGCATGCCCTAGTGTCTGCTGCATGATATATATGCTGCGGGTCACCTCCCCTGCACGGCGAGGGCGGCGTGCCAGAGCCCTGCGGCAAGGATCGCGGCCCATAGGGGTGCGAGTGCTGCGGGATCGGTTGTGACTGCCGATAACGCCGTTGCCAGGGCGAGGGCCTGCCCGGTCATCAACCTCCCCGGGTCGAGGGGTCGGTCTCCGCTGTCTTCTCTTGAATGAACGGTCTTTGAGGCGGCGATGGCCGGGATAAACAGGACAGTCGCGGCGGCGATGCCGATGCCTGCCGCGGGAGTGGGTGCGCCGAGGTGTACGGGCGTTGCAAGGAGTGCGACCGCCGTGGCGAGGAGAGCGACGACGGCAAAGGGGAGACGGTGCCGTGCGGGATCCTTCGATCGGCCATCAAGGAAGAATGCCGTGGCGGCGATGGGGCCTGCCGGGAGAAAGCCCCGTGACAGGGGCCACAGGGTGAGGAGGAGGACGAAGATGAGATCTATCGTCGTGGCGGCACGGCCGGTCGTCCTGTTCACGACTCTGATGACGAGGAGGGCCCACAGCAGGGTGGGGATGTCGGGGATAGACAGAATGAGGAGGGCTCCGGTCGTCATGGCCGCTGCCAGCAGGGCGGAGAGATCATGGTCGGGGTCGATCTCGCGGCAGAGGGCCCAGGTAAGAAAGACGGCAAGAGCAGCGCCAGGGCCGCGTATCAATGTCTCCACTATGCCCGTGCCGGCAAGGGCCGATGCTGCGGCCGAGACGAGGAGAGCGGTCAGGGCGAGGAGGACTATGATGCGGTTCGTCTGATAGGAAAAATCAAGGGGCCGGGCGATCCCGCTCTGAGGCTGCACGGGGAAGAGGGGGGGAGGGTGCTGATAAGACTTGCTGCCGCAGGCATGGCCCTACCTCCCCCTGACAGAGACCGTCGTCGTCTTCCCGAAGGGGACGTCGAATGAGACGATGCCTGCATCGACAGTCATCGTACCCTCTGCCGTCACCTCCAGCTCCCCGGAGAGGGCCAGGGTTCCGGCAGCGGAGAGCATGGCCAGGTTATCCGTGGTGACCGGGATGACGACCTCGGTCGTGTTGTACGCCGGGATAGATATCTCTTCACCTCTCCCTGACCCGAGGAACACTTCTCTTCCGTTCTTCGAGTAGGAGACATTCACGGACACGTCCCGGATCGTCGCCCCCACGGAGTTCGGGTTGTCCACGGCGAGGATGACCTCCAGGTCCATGCTCTCCAGGGTGAGGGCGGTGACGGCGATACCCGTCACCGTGACATCGGGCGGCCTGAGGGGCGGGCCGCCGGCACACCCGGCGATGAAGGCTGTGATCACCAGGGCAGCAAGGGCCGGTGCGAGTCTCATGGTTCTTCTTACAAGGTGTTGCGGTATATATTTTGCAGGGGTCAGAGGGAGTGCCACCATGGTATCTCTTTCAACCGAACCTTTTTTCTGCCAGAGGTGCGATTGCCCTCCATGCCTGTCTGCGGGCCAGGGGACATGCGGGAGGTTCTCGCGTATCTTGCGGCTGAAAGGGACATTGCAGCGAGGTTCGGCCTCCCTGCCGAGACAGTCCTGCCCCTCCTCTTCTCCCTGCGCTTCGGCGGGGCATGGAGTTATGCGACAGAGGAAGGGCGGTCCATCTCTGTCGTCAGGAAAAGAACGCTCTGGGACGAGAGAACGAAGACCGGCGTCACTCTTGAGGAGGTCACCCTCCTGCTGAACCCTTCTGTCCTCTCGGAGGAGGGGGCCGTCTCCCGCCTGGAGAAGTGCGGGAACGAGGCCGAGAGGCTTATCGTGACGAGGCCGTTCAGGATCAGGGTCAGGGCCGAGAGGGCGGTGCGGGTGCGTGTCGACCCGGAGAGGAGTGAGATCGCTGCCGAAGAGGTGACCGGGTTGGAGTTCGCCTACGAAGGGTCGACCGCGTTCAATGTGGCCCACGAACTGGAGCACCTCGAAAAAAAAGGGATCTCCGGCCGCCGTCTCTGGGAGATGAAGGTGGTGTGATCCGGGGGGTCTCGTGCCGGGAAGATAGTGCGATCATCTACGGCGATCGATCATTCGAAAAAAGGCTGTGTAGAAATCTTTTTCTGAAGTGCCCATACCGGGGGACTACCGCCCCCGGCCCCCCGGTACAGGATAGACAGAGGATGGCAATTTCCCCCTGCAGAATATCCAATTCACGCTTACCTGACCCAATCCTGAGCGGGGACGACCGAAGGGAGTCGAGAAAATCTTTGATTTTCGGGCTTTGTAGAATCAGGCATGAGTCGGGAGCACGCCTCAGGCATACCGCATGAAAAGTTTTTCATGGTAACCCCTCCCCTTTTCTGGGTACGAGCGTGACTCAATTGCCTTCCTGCATCTTCGCGCCGGTGGCTCTGCCCCCGGACCCCCAAAACTGCGATTGGGTCAGGAAGGCAAAATCAACGAACATGAAGGGGGAGTTGCCGTCCCCGGTCCTATCCTGATGCAGGGGACCGGAGGTGCGAGCCCCTGCGAGCTTGAGAAGACCCGTAGGTCTTCGAGCGGCCAGCCCCCCGCAGAGATGGCCATCCAGAGGGTTTACCATGAAAATGATCCCGACGTTCAATTCTGGAGTTATGGATGAGAATTTGAACACACAGATTTCTCTCATACCTGATATGCGGAGAACAAAACCGTCCTCAGAACGATCGGGCTCTCTGCCTTCCCGCCCCTATCTTCGTCCCGGGG
>NZ_JAQVNX010000035.1 GCF_028702905.1 Methanofollis sp. | reverse complement strand
TGCTCCCCGAAGGGCGATCCTTTTATCTTCAATGATGCCGAATATTTCGTCAACGAAATTTTCGGTGCATATCATGATCACGCTGACTCCCGCAGAAGTGAAAGGGCGCTTCGGGCCGCTCTTTGCAGAGAAGTTCATTGTCATGGTGGACGAGCAGGCCGGCATGGCCGAGATCCTGGAGACCTGCCGCCACCGCGGCACGATCGAGTGGGACATGATGAACAGGCGGCGTGCCTGCGGCGCCCTCTCCTCCGCGGAGGTGCAGGGCTCCTCGATGACGATGCTTGCCCGCCTCGGAAAGTACGAGGCGAACTTCGGGGCGGCAGGCCAGGAGATCGGCGGCCAGGCCCTGGAGGGCGTCGAGGCACAGGGCGACGAAGTCGTCAGCTCCTGGGCCGGGATCGCCGGTGCCGGTGTCGGCGTCGCCGCCTGCCTCCCGCAGGCGCCCGGCGTGATCCGGGCCGAGTACCCGACAGACGAGGACCTCCACATAGGCGGGGCACGGGTCTGCCGGGTACGGATTGTCACGCCGAAGTACGAGAAACTGACCATCGGGATCGACGACACCGACACGAAGCAGGAGGGTGCCACCTGGGTGCTCGCCCTGAAATGTGCCGAGGCGTGCAGGGTGCAGGGGGCTGAGTACCTTAATATGCGACTCGTGCAACTCAACCCGAAGGCCCCTGAAAAGACGACGAACTGCGTCGGTTCGGTGCTGAACTTCGCCGTGAGGCCCGGGTCAGTGGGGCCCCTCCTCGCCTTCGTGAAGGAGTACATCGAGGAGCACGCAGTCTCCGGCGACACAGGGATCGCCTGCTACCGCGGCCTCAACCTCCCCGCGTCAGAGTACGAGAGGAAGATCAAGACCGACCTCATCTCCCGCGAGGAGGTGGAGGCCGAGGCAGAGCGTATCGGCGTCACCTTCATCGATTCCGCGGCGAGCAAGGGGCGGATAGGTGCGTTCGGTGCGGTGCTCTGGGGCAACCGCGGCGTGGAGGCGGCTGGTCTCTATGGGGAACAACCGGGCGGCCGTGTCTGAGGGGCTAAAAGACCCCTATGTGGTGGCGTATCCCCTGATCGCGGCGGTCGCCGATGGTGACGGGAGCCGGATCGAACTGGTGGAGTTCTTCGACTGCCCCGGCGGGGCCCACTGGGTCCGCCGCCACTATGCACAGAGCCCCCTCGTCGTCTCGGCCCGGACGGTGGGGGCGACGACACGGTACGTCCTCAGGGCCGGGTGTGTCCACCTGCCCCTGGAGGGTTCCCGCTTCCCCGCGGGAATCGCGGGCGCCGCGGTAGAGGGCGACGAGATCGCGGTCACCTATCTCGGCATGGGCGGCGGCGGCGTCGGGGCCTCGGCCTGCCGGGCCCGCGGCGGCGGGGTGATCCGGGCGTCGTGCGACGAGTCGGGCGGCGGCAAACTGGCCGGGTCGACGATATGGCTGCCGAGGCGCGAGCGGGTGATCATCGGAGTCGACGACACCGACACCGCTGAGGAGGGGGCGACCTGGACCCTCGTCCACAACATTGCGAAGGCGGTCGCAGACGAGTCGTCCGTGTACCTCTCCCACACGATCGTCCAGCTCTACCCTGTGCCGGAGAGGACGAAGAACTGCGTCGCCTGTGCGGTTGAGTTTGCGTCGTCCGACCCCCACGGGCTTATCGAGCGGTTTGCCGCCCTGCTCAGCCGCCATACCCTCTCCGACGAGACCGGGATGGCGGTGTACGTCGGCTTCGACCCGTCGCCCCTGCGGGCGTACGGCGAGGCCGTGAAGAGGGGCAAGGTCTCGTGGGCCGACCTCGAGGCCGTGCTCGGCGAAGTCAGGGTCGTGATGGACGGCCACGGCCTCATCGGTGCGGTGGCGGCGATCCCCTTCTATACGGACTACGAGGAGGCGACGTCCTTATGGACTGGCTGAGGCTGAAGGCGTCACTCCTTGCCGCGGGAAAGGTGAAGGTCGCGGGCGTCCCCCCCGGCAAATATCTCTCCTCCTCCACCGCGGGGCCCGGCGCCGGCGGCGAGGGTTCTGTCTTTTATTCTGTTGACGGCATGAGAGTCCGTCTTTCGGTGGACCCGACCGCCGACCTCGTCCTCATCCATGAGGGGAAGGGGAACGCGACCATTCCCTTCCGCGGCGAGATGCTGAGGGGCGTCCTTGAGGTGCCGGGCTTCCACTGCCCCCGGCAGGCCTTCATCACCCTCACGTCGTCCTGCATCTTCTCCTGCCGGTACTGTGCTGTCCCTGGCAGGGCCGGGCGGACGAAGAGCACGGAGGAGGTCGTGGCGATGGTCAGGTCTGTCCTCGGGAGGATCGACGCGATCTCCCTGACGAGCGGGGTGGCCGGGAGCATCGAGGAGGAGGAGAGACGCGCCCTCGACGCGGTGCGAGCCCTCGTCCTCTTCGATCTGCCCATCGGCGTCTCCATCTACCCGACGCAGGACTCCCCCCGTCGCCTGAAGGAGGCCGGGGCTATCGAGGTGAAGTTCAACATCGAGGCGGCGACGCCCGGCCTCTTTGCCGGGATGTGCCCGGGCCTTGAGTGGAACCTCGTCTGGGAGGTGCTCGAAGAGTCGGTGCGCCTCTTCGGGAAGAACCATGTCCAGAGCAACGTCATCGTCGGCCTGGGGGAGAGCGACGAGGAGATGGCGGCGGCCGTCAGGAGACTCTGCTCGATCGGGGTGATCCCGGTCCTCCGGCCCCTCACCCCCTCGGCCGGCCTCGCGCACTTCACGCGCCCGTCGGCAGACCGTCTGCTCAGGCTGCATGCGATCGCACAGGCGGAGATGGCGGCGGCCGGGCTCGACGCGAGAGAGGCGAGGACGATGTGTGCGGTATGCATGGGCTGCGACCTCGTGCCCGGGAGGGACTGAGCATGGACGGGGAGGAGGTGCTGGCTCTCGCCCTTTCCGGTGCGGCAGACGCCCTGTACACGGTGCCCGGCTACCCTGTGACCGGGTGCGCGGTGCGGGCCGGCGCGGAGGTCTGCACGAACGAGAAGGTCGCCCTGGAGTACGCCCTCGGCGACTCCCTTGCCCGGAGGCGGGCCGCGGTGGTCGTGAAGCACGTCGGCATGAACCTCCTGGCCGACCCCCTGGTGCAGGCGACGGCCCAGGGGATCGTGGGAGGCGTCGTCGTCGTGGCCGGGGACGACCCTCTCGCCCGCGCCTCACAGGTCGCGGAGGACTCCCGTCACTTCGGCCCCCTGGCGATGGTGCCGGTGGTGGAGGCCGACGGCCCGGAGTCCCTTCCTGCAGCGGTGGAGGAGGCCTTTGCCCTCTCCGGGAGGATGGCGCGGGTGGCCGTCCTCAGGGTCACCCCCGACATCCTCGACGCCCCGGCAACGACCCCCCCTGCCATCCGCGGCAGGAGGGGTGCGGGCGCCCTCGCAGACCCCGCACTGACGATGCGGGGCCGGTGGGAGAGGGCCCTCCAGGTCACGGCGGCGCACGCGGACCACCAGGCCCCGTCTGGCGTCATGGTCACAATCCCGCAGGTCTCTCCCCCGGCAGGGGAACCCGAAAGATTCTCCGACCGGGGGTTCTGCCGTACCTTCTGCCGGCACTGCCCGTACCGCCCGCTCATCTCCCTCCTTGCCGAGCGGGGGATGCGGCCGGCGGTCGATGCTGGCTGTTCCCTCCTTGCGACAAACCCGCCGTACAGGATCGGCGTTGCGAGTTACGGCCTCGGGTCCGCGGTGGCGGTGGGAGCGCGGAGCACAGGGATCGCCCTGATAGGGGACTATGGGCTCCTTCATTCAGGAATAAACGCACTTATCGACGTCTATGAGAAGGGTCTGCCCCTCCTCTGTATTGTCCTTGAGAACAGGCGCATGGGCATGGTCGGCGGTCAGGAGGTGGCCGGGGTGGCGAGGTACCTCGACTGGGCCGGGCCGACAGTCTGCCGCGCCGACGACCTGGCCGGACTGGCGCGGCTGATCGCGCCCGTCGACAGGCCGACGACGGTGGTCGTCACCGGGGCATGCCCCGAAGGAGAGAGTCATGAAAAGGTGGAATGTTGAGATATGCGACGTCACGCTCCGTGACGGTGAGCAGACGCCCGGTGTAACGTTTAACTGCGACGAGAAGAAGGAGATAGCGGGAATCCTTGACGCCACCGGCATCGAGGTGATCGAGGCCGGTTTTCCGGCTGTCTCGGCGAACGAGAAAGAAGCGGTGCGGGAGATCTGCGGGATGGGCCTCGACGCCAGGATATGCGCCCTCGCACGGGCGAAACAGTACGACATCGACGCCGCCCTCGACTGCGGCGTGGACATGATCGGCGTCTTTGCGGCCACCTCAGACCTCCATATCAGGACGAAGTACGGCAGGACGCGCGAGGAGGTGATGGCCGAGACCTGCGCGATGGTCGAGTACGCCCACGACCACGGCGTCACCGTCAGGTTCGGCGCCGAAGACGCCTCCCGTACTCCTCTCCCCCTCCTCATCCAGGCGTACAGGCAGGCTGCCGACGCCGGGGCCGACCTCGTCACCTTTGCCGACACCGTGGGGTGCATGACACCCGCGGAGACCGGGGAGCGGGTGCGCGAGATCCGGGCCGCCATCGACACGCCCATCTGCATCCACTGCCACGACGACCTCGGGTGCGCCACCGCAAACACCGTCACGGCCGCTTCGGAAGGCGCTTTCCAGCTCCACACCACGGTGAATGGCCTTGGCGAACGGGCCGGGAACGCTGCCCTTGAAGAGGTGCTTGTCGTCCTGGCCATGAAGGCCGGGATCACCAGGTACGACCTCTCGCCCCTCCAGAAACTCTCCGGGCGGGTCGAGAAAGCCTCGGGGATCGCGGTCGCGAAGAACAAGGCCGTTGTCGGCGCCCATGCCTTCGCGCATGAGAGCGGTATCCATATCGCCGCGATCCTCCGGGAACCTGAGACCTACGAATACGTGCGCCCCTCTCTTGTGGGTGCGTCGAGGACATTCATTCTCGGCAAACACACGGGGAAGCACGCGATCGAGCATGTCGCCGCATCCCTCGGCTACAAACTCGACGACGCCGGGGTCTCCTGGGTCCTCGCCGAGGTGAAGAGGCGGAGCGAGGCGAAGTGCACGGTGACGCCCGAAGTCCTCCAGGAGATCCTCTGCGCCGCACAGACGGGGGCGGTCTGATGGTCACCCTTGCCGAGGAGATCCTGGGTGCGTCGGCCGGGGAATACGTGGACCGCCGGGTGGACAGGGCCTATGCCCATGACGGCACCGGCGTGCTGGCGCGGGAGGCCTGGCTCTCGATCGGGACGGGGGCCTTCCCCGACCCCGACCGCCGGTACCTCATCTTCGACCACATCGCACCGGCCAACACCTCCCTGACCGCCGACCTCCAGAAGGAACTGCGGGTCTTTGCCCGGCAGCAGGGGATGCACCTCTCCGACGTCGGCGGCGGCGTCTGCCACCAGGTGATGGCCGAGGGGTATGCCCTGCCCGGCGAGGTGATCGTCGGGGCTGACTCGCACTCCTGCACCCTCGGGGCCTTCGGCGCCTTTGCGACAGGCGTCGGGGCGACAGACATGGCCGGCATCTGGGCGACAGGGGAGACCTGGTTCAGGGTGCCGGAGACGACAGGCGTCTTCCTGGAAGGCGCCCTGACCGGTGCGGCCGCGGCGAAGGACATCGCCCTCGCCTATGTCGCCGCCCTCGGCATGGACGGTGCGACGTACCGCGCCCTCGAGTTCGTCGGCGAGGGTGCCGCGGCGCTCTCGATGGCCGACCGCCTCACCCTCTCCAACATGGCGGTGGAGACAGGGGCGAAGGCCGGGATCTTCTATGCCGATGCGGTGACGCGGGAGTACCTTGCCGGTTTCGGCCATGTGGTGGAGGCGCAGACTCCCGCGGCCTGGTATCCTGCCGAGGTCACCCTCGACCTCGGAAATATCGAGCCCCTGCTTGCCCTGCCGCCGCGGGTGGACACGGTCTGCCCGGTGGCCGAGAAGGAGGGCCTGCCCGTGGACCAGGTCTTCCTGGGCACCTGCACCTGCGGGAGGTACGAGGATCTGGAGGCCTTTGCCCGTATCGTGCGGGGGAAGGAGGTCGCCGTGCGGACCGTCGTCGTCCCGGCGTCTCGGGCCGTCCTCGCCCGTGCGGCCTCGACAGGGGTGCTCTCCACGCTCATCGAGGCCGGGTGCGCCGTCGGGACGCCCGGATGCGGCCCCTGTCTCGGCGCCCATATGGGCGTGATCGGCGAGGGAGAGGTCTGCCTCTCGACCGCGAACAGGAACTTCAGGAACAGGATGGGCGTCGGCGGCGAGATCTACCTTGCGTCGCCCCTCACTGCGGCGGTGACCGCCCTTGCCGGAGAGATCCGGTCTCCGGAGGGATGCCTGTGAAGGGCGAAGGGCGTGCCGTTTGCCTGGGGCGGGACATCGACACCGACCTGGTCATCGCGGGGCGGTACCTGCGGACGAAGGACAGGTCTGTCTGGGCGGCCCATGTCTTCGAGGATCTCGACCCCTCCCTTGCCGGGCGCCTTGCCGGGGCGGTGATCGTCGCGGGCCCGAATTTCGGCTGCGGGTCGTCGCGGGAGCAGGCGGCGGTCGCCCTGAAGGAGTGCGGGGTCGTCGCCGTCGCCGCCCCGACCTTTGCCAGAATCTTCTTCAGGAACGCCGTCAATATAGGTCTCCTGGTGCTTGAGTGCGAGATCCCCTGCCCTGAGGACGAGGCTGTACGCTTCGATCTCGATGAGGGCTGGATCGAGGCCGGCGGGATCCGCCGCCCTCTCCGTCCCCTCTCCCCGCGGATGCGGGAGATCCTCAGGTCAGGGGGTCTTGTCCCCTATCTCAACGGAGGCCATGGATGATATTTCCTGAAGAGTGCAAATACGTGGGCCTTGCGAACACAAGGCCCCTCGGGGAGAAGGTCTATTTCCTCTCCCGCTGGCTGATCCGGGAGACCCCCGAAGGCTACGAGATCCTGTCGGTGAAACCTGCCGATGGAGAGGGACTGATGCGTGATGTCGCGGCGACGTGGGTGCTCGCGAGGCCCGACGAGACATATCTGTATCCCGAACCGGTGAATTTCAATGATCGGTCGCGCCTGATCAGCCTTGCGGCGGCCTCGGGATACCGGTGCACCATCTTCCGGAGCCCTGATGAGTCGCGGACCTTTGTCATCGACCCCGACCCGGGATCCCTCCTGACCGTGCATGTCTACGATATCATTCCGCCGCGCCCCCACCTTGCGGCGATCCTTGAGGAACTCGAAGGTGTCGGGCTTTTCGGCGACCTCGGCGTCCGTTTCGAGTATCATATCAGGGACATCAGGGAGACGGCGGCAGAGGTCTACCCCTGCCGTGCCGGCGGCTTTGACCGGACCCTTGATGCCGATCCTCTTGCCGGGAAGGAGCATGTGGCCGGATGCCTCACGGCAAAGCAGTTCTGTTCGGAGAACTACGGGGAAGAAGTGGAGATTGCCGAGATCTGTCCCCTGACACAGGTTGCGGAGGAGCCGTTCATCGCCCGGTGCTGCCGGGGAGAGCGCGAGGGTGTCGGGGAGTGGAACGGGAAGTTCGGCGGCGTGGTTCACTGGGGTGCGGCACCCCACACCATCGACGCGGTCCTCAGGGGTGCGGTGGCCGGGTGGCGGGAGCATGAAGGTAGCGATCGTTCCCGGTGATGGTATCGGGCAGGAGGTGGTGCCGGTGGCCGAGGCGGTGCTCCGCCGCCTCCATCCTGACTGGGACTACTACCATGTCGAGGTCGGGTACGGCCGCTGGCAGAAGTGCGGCTCTGCCATCGGTCCTGCGGAGATGCGGGCCCTCGGGGATGCCGATGTAATCCTCTTCGGGGCGGTGACCACTCCCCCGGACCCTGACTACCGGAGCGTGCTCGTACAGATGAGAAAGGACCTCGATCTGTATGCGAATGTGCGTCCTGTGAAGGGACCGGGCGTCGACCTCACGATCGTTCGGGAGAACACCGAGGGGCTGTACTCGGGGATCGAGTGGGAATTGCCGGGCTCGTACTGCACCCTCCGGGTCGTCACCGAGAAGGGGAGCCGACGGATTGCACGCTTCGCCGCCGGGCTTGCGAAAGGGAGGCGGTTCACCATCGGGACAAAGGCGAATGTCCTCAAGTCCGACACACTCTTCCGCCGCTGCGCTGTCGAGGAGGCCGAGGCCGCGGGGGTGGCGTGGGAGGAGAAGTTCATCGACGCCCTCTGCCTTGACGTGCTGATGCACCCGGCCCGTTATGGCGTCATCGTGACGACGAACATCTTCGGCGACATCCTCTCCGACGCCGCGGGGGCGCTTGTCGGCGGCCTCGGCACCCTCCCCTCGGCGAACATCGGCGACGGCCACGCCCTCTTCGAACCTGTCCACGGTTCGGCCCCCGACATAGCGGGGAAGGGCATCGCAAACCCGGTGGCGGCGATACGGAGCGCAGCAATGCTCCTCGCCCATGCAGGCGATCCGAAAGGGGCGGCAGCGGTGGATGCGACGGTGAACGCCGTTCTTGCAGCGGGCATCCGCACCCACGACCTTGGCGGCACGGCCTCGACCGGGCGGTTCGGTGCGGCAGTGCTGGCGCGGCTGTAGGGTCTGGTGGATCAAATACCTGCACCTGTGTCTCGTGTTGGGGGACTACGCCCCCGGACCTCGAAAACCTACGGTTTTCTAAAACTCCCTTTGGTCGTCCCCGCTCTGGATAGGTTCGGGAAAGGTAGATGAGATCATGATGGGGGAGATTGTCACTCCATCTCTATCCTAAGATGTGGGGGCCGGGGGGCTTGCCCCCCGTGATCCGCCCTCCAGAACAGGAATTCTACAGAGCCGAAAATCGAAGTATTCTTTCTATTCTCTTGGAGCCGTCAAAAAAGTATTCTGAAGCGGAAACGCCTCAGTTCCCTTTCTTTTTCTGCAGGAAAGCGGCGGCCGGGGGGATCAGGCCATGAACGCCGTCCGCGAGGGGGTGGACCTCGATGAGATCTTCGAAGTCGGCGATCGTCCGCCTGTGCCGGATCGCCGCGGCCATGTAGGTGGCGATGATGCCTGCGCCCGGCGAGGCCGCCCAGACGCCTCTGATCTCCCCGGTCTCCGGTTCGACCAGGACCTTGCCGAGGCCGGTGTCGCCCGCGGGCACTGACCAGAAGGAACCCGGCCCTGCCGGTGCCGGCACCGAGAACTCGACCCCCTCGTCGTCCTCCGCAAGGGCGAAGGCAAGGTCGTTTGCGAGGCTGATGCTCTGCGGCACGACTGTGGGAGTGTAGCGCATCTCATGGCCGAGGATGTTCTCCGCCGCGACAATCCCCTGCAGGCGGGCGACCGGGGTGAGGTACGGCCCGCCGGTGACGTCGCCCGCGGCGTACACTCCCGGGACCGAGGTCCGCATCCTGTCGTCCGTGACAATCTCCCCCTTCTGTCCGGTGGCGACGCCGCTGACCATCGAGGCGTTCGGCACGAGGCCGGCGGCAAGGAGGACGGCATCTGCCTGGCACTCTCCCGGCGTCTCCCCGCCATATGCCGCACCGTCCGCCTGTCCTGTCCCGGTGATACGGGTGAGGGGGGCGTTCTCCCTGATCTCGACCCCTGCGAGTTCCTTCAGCGCGAGTTTCCGCAGGCGCGGGTCGAGACTCTTGAGAAAGCCGCTCCGTGCGAGGACCGTCACCCGGCTCCCCAGTTGCCGGAAGATATAGGCGAACTCCGCGGCCGCGATCCCGCCGCCGACGATGACGAGATCATGGGGAAGATCGTGCATCCGCGGCAGGGTGTGTGCGGTGAAGACCCCGGCAAGGCCTGTCCCTTCGACCTCCGGGACGGACGGCACCGACCCTGTGGCGACGATGACTGCCTCAGCCTCGACCTCCTCATCGTCGATGAAGACCTGCCGCCCGCAGAGTCGCGCCGTGCTCCCATACCTGATCTCGACCCCCGCTCCCCGCGTCTCGTGGTCGAGGACGGCCCTGATCTTTGCCTGCACCCCCTCCATCCCGGCAAGGAGGGAGGGAAAATCGATCACCGGTTCGTCCTTGAAGATGCCCGCACCGGCGAACTGCCTGGCTCTCGCCACCGTCCGTGCGGTGTCGTTCAGGGCGCAGACGGCCATGCACCCGTAGTTCAGGCACTGTCCGCCGATAGCGCCCTTCTCGACAAGGGTCACCTCCCGTCCGGCATGGCCGAGGCGGATGGCCGCAAACCGCCCTGCCGGCCCTCCGCCGATGATCACGATCATGGTGCTCAGAAGATCTCCACGCCCTCGTCCATGGGCGTGGTGAGGATCTCGCCGGTATAGGCATTAACCTCGACGATCCTGTTCTTCCCCTCGATCTCCCAGACCGGGACATAGACCAGGGTGATCTCGGTCGATATGTTCCTCCTGTCCGGTTTCAGCGTCTCTTCCTGGTAGAATACGGCGTCGCCCTCTTCCTTTCTGAACCTGACCTTCTGGGTCAGTTCGGCGATCAGGTTGGTTACAGTCTGGTTTTCCGCCTCTTGCTTTGCGATCTTCGGCTGGAGCACTTCGCAGTCATCGGGCATGGCCGAGTCCACTGCATCGGAGAGTGTCATCTCCATCTTCGAACCGTTGATGGCGTTCAGACCACCCCAGCGGTCGGCGTCGAAGGAGACCCTGCGGGAGAGGACGGTCTGGGAACCGCTGCTCGTGCAGTGGTAACACCAGTACGGGACGAAACGGCAGCGCACTTCTCCCCGCGTCCCCGAGATGATCGCGGCGTTCCGGTCGCTGACCTTGACCGGGAGGTGGAGGATCCCGCCGCCGTTCATGGCACGTTGCGCCGGGGAGGCCGTCGTGCTCCTGCCAAGGGAGAAAGTTCTCCCGAAGATCCGCGCAAGGGCCGCCTCTCCGGCATATCTGGCAATCTCGTCCTTCCCCCAGACGGTGCAGTTGTCGGCCCGTGCCGCGGGGTTGAAGGTCACCAGGATCTTCCGGCACTCCTCGATCTCCTCGCCCTGCCTGATGCGGAACCTCCTTCCGTCAAAGTGTCCGATCTCGTCGGCGTCGTCGGATATGAGGACGACATAACTCTCCCTGTCGCCGACGGCCGAGAGGTCGAAGGGTTCGTCGGCGCATTCGACGCCGTAACCGGCGGACTCCAGGATCGTTGCCACAATATCCTGCGTCCGTTCCCGCATTTCTCCTTCCATCTCCTAGAATGTGTCCCTGAACTATAGAACAATTTTTCTATTCTCATGGCGAGAGTATGGTGTGTATCCTCCCCTGAAGTTCATCAACCACCTGATCGAGGAAGAGGCCATGACAGTGACCTACGACCCTGCGGAGGATGAGGGCCTGGTCATCTACAACCTCTCGATGATCAGTGCCGGGGACTTCGAACCGGTCCTCGCCGTCATGAAAGAGGTGTTCCGGGCAGGGATCAGCCCGAGCGGTCTTGTCAGGTTCTACCAGGCCGGCGAGCGTATCGGCGACTATACCATCCCCGACGAGAGGGTCGGGATCTGCACGGTCTGCTCCACCACCATCGACGGCGTGATGATCAGACGCGGCGCCCCCATCCACCCGATCGGCGGCGGCGTCGTGGAGATCGAAGGGGGCCTGCCCAGGCGCTTCACCGACATGATCCTGTACGACGCCACGACCATCGACCCCCTGGAAGTACTCGTCTCCCAGGAGATCACCGACATCACCGGCGTGATCCGGCGTGGACGGGGGAGTGTGCTCGCCAACCTGCGGGAGTGCCATATGGAGGCCGAACCGGTGGTCGCCGCGGTCATCGAGGACCTGGAGCAGAGCATGATCGCCGGTGTCCTCGAGGTCTCGGCGCCGAACGCCCCGATCCTGGGCTTCGGCTGTTCCCCTCAGTATTTTGGGATCTCCATCCTCGGAGGAACCAATGTGATGGCCGCGGTGAAGGAGGCCGGGTATGAGGTCGAGATCAACTCCCTGAGCGGTCTCATCGATGTCGGAGACCTTGCGCCGATCTACTCCCTCTGAAAAAAGTTATATTTCCGTGTTTTTCTCGCCGAAACCGTGGATGAGGTCCCAGTACCGGGAGAAGAACCGGACAAAACCTTCAGCCTCTGAGAAGAGGGCGGTCGGCGCCTCTCCCTGTGACCCCATCGCCACCATCACCTTTGTGCCGTCCGCGAAGAGCATCCCTGCCCGGTCACCTATCTTTCCTTTTTCATGCCAGACAGGCGGCACCGCGGTCGTGACCACCATGCCCTCGGGGACCGCTCCTTCCCAGCGGTCGGCGATCACCTCGATCTGCACCTGTCCGGCCCTCTCCCCGAGTGCATCCCTGAGGTCCTTCAGGAGAGTCCAGCTCCCCATGATCCTGATCTCGCGTCCGGCCTGGTAGATGAGGTCCCGCAGGCGGCTGGTGATATTGGTCTCGCCGAGGATGTTCCAGATCAGTTCCTGGTCTCCCCCCTCGATACTGGTCCGGTCCTGCCAGAGTTCGCCGAGGACGTCCTTCGCATAGGTCGCCTTCTCCTCGATCTCGCGCATCAGGGTGTTGATGGCGTCGTCCGGCGGGGTGGCAGAGAAGCGCTTGGGCGTGGTGTGCGAGACCCTGACCATGTTCTTCTGGAGGAGGCGGTCGAGGACAGGGTAGACTGATGCGCGTGGCACCCCGGAGAGTTCGTGGATCTCGGTCGCCGTCGCCTTCGTCACCTGGAGGAGGGCGACATAGACGAGTGCTTCGTATTTTGTGAGCCCGAGAGTTTTGAGCGCTTCGGCAACGCTCCGGGCATAGTCTGGTGGGGCGGGCATGACACCATATATTTATAGAGTACGCAGATAAATGTTGTTACAACAAAAACAACACGGTGCATATACATGGATATCCGGAAATTCTGTATTCTGGGTCTGGCCCTTGCGGCGCTCATCGCTCCCGCCCTTGCGGGAACAGAGTTCCTCTATGGCAACCCTGAAATGTCTGTGGCAATCTCGGGTACAAACGAGTTTGTCCCCGGCACCGAGGTGCCGGTCACGGTGATCATCTCGAACAGCGGCGTGAACACTGTGATGATCGTCGATTCGAAGACGATCACCCCACAGGATCCGCCGAACCTTGCAAAACTCATGAATGCCGGACTTTCGGCAGGAAAAGCCCCTGTGGAGATCAGGTCTGACGCCCAGCAGATCGGTGACCTCCCCGGCGGCGTGAGCAAGCCGGTCACCTTCCTGGTGAAGTTCAACAAGGACGCCAGGGCAGGCACCTATGACCTCCCCCTGACCCTGAAGTATCAGTATGTCGACTGGACCGAACAGGACAGCGGCAACCTTCTGCGGACCGGGTACCTCGACAAAACGGTGATCCTTCCCCTGAAGGTCACGGTCAAGTCCAATGTCAACCTTGAGGTGGACGAGGTCTCGACCGACCACATCAATGTCGGGACCGAGGGCTACCTCACCCTGAAACTCAGGAACGCGGGCTTCGAGCATGCACAGAAGGCGGTCGCGAAACTTTCCCGCGACGGTGCAAGCCCCCTGATCCCGACCGACGGGAGCGTCTATATCGGCGACTTCAAGCCGGGCGACGTCGTCGAGTGCACCTTCAAGGTCTCGGCCTCCAACGACGCCGAGGCACAGACCTATCCCCTCGATGTGATGGTCCAGTACGAGAAGAACAACGGCGAGAAGGAGACCTCGGACACCGAGATCGTCGGCGTGCCAGTCGGCGGAAAGATCGACTTCGCCATCGTCTCGTCTGCGGCGACCGTGCACCCCGGCCAGAAGGCGACGATCGACGTCACCTACAAGAATGTCGGTTCGGCGACCGCCTACAATGCCCAGGCGCGGATCAGCGCCGTCGACCCCTTCACCTCCAATGACGACACCGCCTATCTCGGCGACCTCGAACCCGGCCAGACCGCGGTCGCCCACTACGCGGTGAGCGTGGACAAGGAGGCGACCGTGAAGCCGTACGGACTCGACTCCGAGATCCGGTACCGCGACGCCCTGGACAACAGCCAGATCTCCGACACGATGAAGATGACCGTGGCCGTCGTGAAGCCCGATCCCCTGGTGGGAGCCCTCACGAACCCGATCGTCATCGCGGTCATCATCGCCGTCCTGATCGGGGCGGGGTATTATATATACAGACGGCGCACATCCGAGTGATGTATTCATGGGACGGACCGCTGCCAGAAGCCCATGTCAGGACTGTCGCCGACATGGCCGGTGTTCTGGCGGCCCCTGAAGCCGCGGGTGAAGACCCCGGCCGCCCTCTCTATTTTATGTATCGGGACCTTGCAAAGACCCCGGACGACCATTCATGGCTCGCCTCCCATGCCCTGAGATACGACATGACGGTGATCCCGGCGGGTCATGTCGGCCCTGAGTTCGTCAAGACGAAAGGGCACTTCCACCCGGCAAACCCTGCCGGCACCGGCTATCCCGAGGTCTATGAGGTCCTGGCCGGCAAGGCGCACTTCCTCCTCCAGACGCGGGACGCCTCTGATGTCGTGCTCGTGGAGGCCGTGGCAGGGGACGTCGTGGTGATCCCCCCCGGGTACGGCCATGTGACGATCAACCCTGGGGCTGACGCGCTCGCCCTTGCAAATATCGTCTCGAACGCCTTTGAAAGCGACTATACGCAGTATGTGGCGATGCGGGGCGCCGCCTATTATGAGATGGCTGACGGGTCACTGGTGAGGAACCCGCGGTACAGCAAGGCGGCACTGGTGCGGCTGGTTGTGCCCGCACCTGTCCCGGAGTTCTGTAATGCGCACGGGACGCTGCTCTCCTCGCTTGTCGGGCATGAGTCCTGCCTCAGGTACCTCAACAGCCCTGAAGAGTACACCCCTGAGTTCACCGGGTGCCTGCGAGATTTGGCGGTGCGGACCGTTTGTGCTCGGACGCCCTGACCCTTTTTAAAACCAGTTCCTCGGTCCCGGTTTCGGGGTCTGTCCACCCTTTTTTTTCGAGTGCCTGCAGGGCCGCGTCGATCTCGACATAGGTGGCGCCGAGTTCCCCTTCGTCTGTCTGGCCCGGCCAGAGGCCTGCTGACGGCGCTTTTTCGACGATCTGCTGCGGCAGGTGCATTGCCCTTGCCACCGCGAAGACCTCAGTCTTGTACAGGTGGAGGATGGGCTGGATGTCCGCGGCGGCGTCGCCGTGTTTGGTGGAGTAGCCGAGGAGGTACTCGGTCCTGTTCGAGGTGCCGCAGACCATCAGGCCCTCCCTGTTGGCGACCGCATAGAGGATCGCCATCCTCGTCCTCGCCATCAGGTTGCCGGTGAGGTACGGGGTCGCGGTGAGGTCGGGGTACTGCCTGTAGGCCTCCATCACCGGTTCGATCGAGATCACCCGGTGCTCTATCCCGAGGAAATGGCAGAGTTCCGCGGCGTCTACCAGGTCTTCGGCTCTCGTCACCGCACTCGGGAGGGCGATCCCGACGACGTGCTCGGGCCCGATTGCACGGGCGGCGAAGGCCGCCGCCACGCCTGAGTCCACGCCCCCGCTGACGCCGACGACGATCCCTTTCGCCCCGGCGCTCCATACCGCGTGGCGGATCATCTGGTCCACCGCTTCCATTACGCATCCAATCTCTTTTTCCATGATTTTCACCTGCTCTGGCTCTGTAAAATCCCTTTTCTGGAGTGACTGTGCCGGGGGGCTGCCGCCCCCCTGCCATTAGGATAGGGGGTGAATGGCACTTTCCCTCCTCTGTATTTTCAATTCTGTCTTCCCGAGTCAATCCTAAGTTCGGGGGCAACGAGCGATAGCGAGTTCGAGAAAACCGTAAGGTTTTCGAGGTAGTCCCCCGGTGGACAGTATGGGGATGGCAGCGAACCCACCCGTCCCTCCATTGGACCAGAGGGGTATCCCGCGACTGGCGTATGAGGATTTCTATGGAGTCCATATTATACCGTCCTGATAAATCGCCTGAGCGCCTGTGCGTCGCCGACGGCGATGACGACGTCCCCCTGGTTGACCACCTCGGCGGCTCCCGGCGCGACGACCGCCCTGCCTCCTCCCTCGATCCCGGCGACCCGCACGCCGCATCGTCCTTCCACCCGGCCGACAGAGATCTGCGTCCACTTCATTGCCCGGCGCATGACAACCTTCTGCCCGTCAGGGAGGTCGAGGAGGATCCTCACCGATTCCGAGAGGATGACTCCGGCGATCGCCTGACCCCCGATCGTCGGGAGGAGTGTGACAAAGTCGGCGCCTGCAAGATAAAGTTTGTCCACCGACGCCGGTTCATTTGCCCGTGCAAGGATCCTGATCCCGGGGTTGAGGTTTCTGGCCATCAGGGTGGTGAAGATGTTCGTGTCGTCGTTGTTGAGGGCGACGATGCAGGTCGTCGCGTCCTCGATATGGGCCTTCTTCAGCACCTCTTCGTCTTCGGCCTTTCCGACGACGTCTGCGGCCGGGTCTTTTCTGTCGATGACGATTGTGGGGGTACCTGCGGCGGCGAGTTCGCGGCCTGCCGCCTTCCCGACGTCCCCGAGACCCGCGATGATGACGAACTCGCCGCTGTCTCCCTCCCCGGCAAAGACCTCCTCCGACGCCTGCCTGACCTCCTCGGCCGTGCCGAGGAGGACGAGCATCGTCGCGACGTCGAGCCTGTCACTCCCTCCGGGGAAAGTAATGAACCGCCCGCCTTTCCAGAAGAAGAGTGCGGAAGCATTGTATTTTTCCGGGAGTGCCAGTTCGGCGAGGGTCCGCCCTGCGGCATGGGACCCGGCGGTGATCGGGATGCTGACCAGGGTGAGGCCTGCCGCCCCCTCGCCTCCCTCCCCGGAAGACCCGAGGATCGTCTCCCCCGGCCTCCATGCAGCCGCGTGCCGCCCGAGGATCTTTCCTGCCGTGTTCTTCGGGGAGAGGACGTACTCGGCCCCGGCGTACCTGAGGTACCGGTCGTAGGCCGGGTTGTCGACGACGGCGACGATACGCGCACGCGTCATCCCCCTGATCCCGAGGATGATCGAGGCGGCGACGCCCTCGCGTTCGCAGATGACGACGGTGTCGGCATCCTCGATGCAGGCATTCCTCCAGGTGGAGGCCGCGGTGTAATCGCCCCTGACCACCCACGCCTCCTTTCCGAAGATCTCCTGGAAGTGTTTTGCCCGTTCCTTCTGCTCCTCGACGATGACGATGGGGAGGTCGGCGATGGTGAGACTCTCGATGAGCGACCTGATCATCTCGCCCGGGCCGACGATGATCACGTGACTCTTCAGCGGCGAAGGGAGGACGCCGGGCGGGTCGGCCCTGAGGTGCTCGGAGATCGCCGGCGCGAGGAGGAGAGGGATGAGCATGAAGATGAGGAAGACGCCGCTTGCGATCATCAGGATGGCGAGGAGGATCGTATACCCGCTCTGGAAGGGGAGGAGGTCACCGTAGCCGACGGTGGTGATCGTCTCGACGACAAAGAGGGCGGCCTCCTCCCACGAGAGGGCCCGCCCCTCCCAGAGGGGAAAGACGTACCGTACGATCAGGGTGAAGACGATGAGGTAGGACGCGAGGAGACCGAGGTACAGGATGATCCGGGCTCGCGGCATGGCCGTGACCTGCCGCCACAGGGTGCCCGGCCTCCTCATCGCACCCCCCCGCTGTCCCGGCAGATCGCGGCGAGTTCGTCCCTGAGATTTTTGAGGGCGAACTTCGTCGCCGGGTGGCGGCCGGTATAGTCGTCCAGAAGGGCCCGTGTATCGTCCCTGAGGCCTCCGGCGGCAGGTGCGGGCGCTTCTGCGGCGTGTTCCAGGGTGAGGCGTGCATAGAGAGCGACCTCCTCCGCTGGGATAGCCGAGAAGGGTGCGATCCGTGGGATGGCAGACTGTCCGGTCTCCCGGGTTCCGGCCAGGCGGTCGGCGCCGCCTTCGAGGACAGTCACCAGCACGTCAAGAGCGATATCGTCGAGGACTGTCCCGATGGCGATCTTCGTCGCCCCAAGGTTCTGTGCGACCGTTTCCGGGTCGCGCCCTCCTGTCATCTCATGGCAGGGGACGCCGAGGTCTCCTGCGGCCTGCCTGGCAGTGTCGTCCCCTCCGTCCGTGACGAGGGCGAGGACCGAGATGTCGGGCCGCCCCCCGAAGACCTTCACCAGGAAACCGAGAAGAGCGGCCGATGCCGGGTCCCCGCGGAGGAGGACGGCGATGACGTCGCCGGTGGCCAACCAGCGCTGTCGCCTGATCTCCCGTTTCGCCTTCGCCTCCACGTCGGCGATGAAGTGGTCGCGGCAGAGGCGGAGCCCTGAATAGCGCTGGAAGATGACGGCGTCCCTCCTGCACTTTGAGCACTTCATTGCCCTGACCCAATCAACTTTTATCCCGCTACCTGATATAATCTGTAGTATTCATGTCAGTTTCTCCAGAGCGCGTCAGGGCGCTTCATAAATACGACCTTCGCGTCCTCCTATCCCTCGAGCGGCTCATGCAGCGGTACGAGTGGGTGCCCCTGGACGCCCTGAAGGCTTCGACAAAGTTGTCTGACTCGGAACTTGAATATCGCCTCCAGCGCCTCATCGAATGGAACCTGATCCGCTATGACGCCGTCCCGTACCCCGGCTATGCCCTCATGTTCGGGGGCTATGACGTCATCGCCCTCCGCACCCTCACGCAGAAGGGGACGGTCTCGGCCCTTGGCAGTCTCATTGGCGTCGGTAAGGAGTCAGAGGTCTACGAAGGCCTCGGCCTCGGCCCGGTCGTCCTGAAGATCCATCATGTGGGGCAGCAGTCCTTCCAGGCGGTGCGGAAAGAGCGGGGCTATATGCCGGAGTCGGGGCACTGTCCCTGGATCTTCGCCTCGGCATGCTCGGCCGAGCAGGAGTTCACCGCCCTCCAGAAGCTCTCTCCCGAGGTCTCGGTGCCGCTGCCTATCGACCGCTCCCGCCATGTCGTCGTGATGTCGCAGATCATGGGGGTGAACCTCAACCGCTGCACTCTCGATGAGCCGCGGCTTATTCTCGACGAGATTCTGGAGAATGTGGGCCGTGCCTACGCGAAGGGGTTTATCCATGGGGATCTCTCCGAATACAATGTGATGGTCGATGAGAGCAGGGTCTGGATCATCGACTGGCCCCAGTGGATCGCGACCAACCACCCGAACGCCGATACGATCCTGCGGCGCGATATCGAGAATGTGCTCAGGTTTTTCAAGAGGAAGTACAGGATAGACTATCCCACCGAGGAGGCGGTGCGATCGGTGGTCCGGTGAAGGTCTTCGGGGTAGATGTCATCAAGGGGTCGGTGCGGTCCAGAACCCAGCGACCTGTCTATGCTCTGGTTGTCCTCGAGGACGGGACGGTCGTCTCGACCTCGCAGGTGACGGCGTTCAGGCTCTCCCGCCTTGTCGCTACGGAGGAGCCCGATATCCTCGCCACCGACTCGGTCCAGGAACTCGCCCCTGACCAGCACGCCCTCGTCGCCTTCATGCAGACCCTCCCGACACAGACCCTGCTCGTGCAGGTGACCGGCGGCGAGCGGAAGGAGACCCTCCAGAAGGTGGCGGCCAGGTACAATATCGTGGCCGAGAAGACCGACCCCTTTGCCGAGGCCGGGGCGGCGGCGCGGATCGCGTACCTCGGCGGCGGTGCGGCGGTGATCGCCTTCGAGAACACGACCGGGATCACCGTCTCCCGCCACCGCTCGCCAGGGCGGGGCGGGTGGAGCCAGAACAGGTACGTGCGCAAGATGCACGGGGCTGTGCGGGAGAAGGCCCGCGAGGTGGAGGGGCACCTCGTGGCCGCCGGGCTGCGGTACGAGAAGAGCGAACGCCTCGCATTCGGTGGGTTCTCCCGGGTGGACTTCACGGTCTATGCCCCGCGGGGCGAGATCCCTATCCGGGCCTATACGGGCGCCGACGCGCAGGTGCGGGTGGCAGGGAAGAAACTCGACAGGATCCGGTACCGGCCTCTCACAGGAAAGAGGAAGTACCTTATTGTCGGGATCGATCCCGGGACGACGACCGGCATCGGGGCTGTGGACCTCGACGGCGATGTCGTGGACCTCTATTCTTCCCGCCAGATGGGGACGGCCGAGATCATCGAGCACCTCACGGCGGTGGGCAAGCCCCTGATCGTCGCCTCCGACGTCACGCCGATGCCCGACGCGGTGGAAAAGGTGCGGCGGGCCTTCAACGCGATCGCGTACGTGCCCCCGCAGGACAGGAGCGTGGAGGGCAAACTCGAACTGACGGTCGGGACAGGGTATGCAAA